>CAZGOR010000135.1:0-9355 GCA_964527875.1 uncultured Bacteroides sp.
GAGATCTGACGACCTTAATGGTTTTATCAGCTTCTTCTGTATTACCCATAAAATGGGCCTTTAAACTGATTATAAATTCCCCTGTCGTATTATCAGGAGCAGTCCAGATTGCTGCCTGTTTTTTGTTGTTTTTGAATTCACCAGCCGTACAAGTCCATGTATAATCAACTTCATTTTCATTTACTGTTCCCTGTATTGTGATTATGGCTGAGACATTCACTGTCTCTCCCATTGATACAACCGATCTATCCGTCAGTATTTCCTGTATATAAAATACAACACGTTTATTATAAATATCTTCACACGAAAAGGCGACAGTGATCATAATAAATAATAAACCAAGTAAGCATTTATTTTTCATAATGTGGTTTTTGAACGTATGCTATGAACGAATTCAGGCCTTCATTTAATAATATCATCCCGAATTTAATAAATATTTGATATTCAATAGTTTTTCTATAGATTTTCAATGCACAATTCCAATATCCTGCATTTAGTACCTTATATCCCCGCCATATCTTGAACGTTTTTACAGAATAAAAATTATTTTCTCCAGGTATTGTTTAATTTCTGCAGGCTATTACAAAAATATGTTTAAAAGTTCCAAATAGTAAAAGTAATAATTTATTGAATTTGCTAACATACCGGATAAGTAAAACATATCTTTTATTAATGGATTCACCAAAAGATAAAGGTTTTTTATAAGCAATGTAAAAATGTATATTAAATTGGTGAATTGGTATATTTGTATATTGGTGTGTCTGAGTGTCGGGATCAGGGTGTGAAGTTAATGCCGCTTTTCCATATGATCCTCCGGGGAATTGCAAATCGGCAGTAATATTTACCAGAGGTGAATCAATTAGTAAACCCGGTTATTAACTTCATCACATACAAATACGGGATGAAACAGAAAATCCCGGCTATTACATCCGATTTTATTAAATTTGCGGAACAATCTTCGTTCATAATAACTTATTTTTAAATAGAAAAGAATAATTTCCGTATAAAGAATATTTTTTATGCAGCAGCCTGGTAAATATTTGATCGTCCACGATACAAGTCAACCTGAGTTCAATAGTGATATCCTTGCCTGGACCACTAATTTTAAGGATGATCTGACTGCTGCTCTGAAAAAGATGTCAGGACAAAAGACACAGATCATTCTCAGTTCGGAACTACCTCAAAACCTTGACCAGATCCCGGTTATCAATGCTGATGAATTTGATTTTTGTTTGATCATCTTGTCTTCCAATAAAACCGCAACAACTAATCTGCCCGTTCAGATCAATGATATTATAAAATATTACCGGAAAACAGACTATCCAGAGCAAAAAAAACGAGTTATTAACATATTATTGGATTTAACACCAGCAGGATCAGATCAAATTGCCAGGTCAGGAATCAGAACATTTTCACTTTTTCATGAAAAACCCATCGGGCTCTTTAACAAAACAAGGCCATTGGGCCGGAATGATCCTGAATACTGGATGAAAATAACAGAGATTGCAGAACTGATCTCCGGGAAAGAGCATTCTGGTATTCAGAATAACCGTTTCGGAAAGAATTTTACAATTGTTTATGTTTGTCAGTCCTCTCCCGACCTTGAGATCAGGAGGGATATTTTGATCAATGATTTAATAAACAGAGGAATCCAGGTGATACCTGAAAACAGGTTTTTAAAAAAAGAGGACTTTGACAATGAGAATATCATTGATTTGTTTGAATATGCCAATCTGTTTATCCAGATGATCGGCGGAGAATACGATAAATCTGAGAAAGATATAAATATTTCGTTGGCGGAAAAGGAATATGACCTGGTTTCCCAGTTTATCAGGGAGAAGATAAAACCTTCTTTCACCTTGTCCAAGCCAAAAAAAAGGTTAATATGGATGCCTGAGCAAATAACATTTGCTGACAACAAGCAATTAAAGTTTACAGACAGGATCAGGACAAATGTAAAGTATGATGAGGGGAAAACTGAAATTTTCTCAGGTCCGTTCGAACAATTTAAAGAATTCCTGCTGGGCTATTTAAAAACACGCATTGTCCATCATGCTGAACAACCCGAAATTATTACTGAAAACTCGATCTATCTTATTCATGAAAATTCTTTGAGCAATGAAGCAACAGAACTTGCAAATAAACTGCGGGAAAACTCAGTTAAAACAGTAACCTCTTATGATCTCGCAAAAAGGGAGAATTTCATCAAAGCCCACAGGGAAGCTTTATTGAGGTGTGAGGGCATCATCATATATTACGGTCAAAACAATCTAAACTGGTATACAAGCATCATGCTTGAGATTTTCAAGATTAATACTTCTCAGCGGGCACAATCTTTCAAGTTCAGGGCAGTTATTACTGAAGATGATCTGTTGAAAGACCTGCCAAGAGATGATGATTTTATTTATATAAATAAAGAAAATATGACAGGTCTGAATACCATCAGTTATCAGTTAAAGAAAATGTTAGGTTAATTATGGATAAATCTATACCATCAGGTTTGTCTTTTATTACGGAGAAAAAGAAGGGGCTTTTCAATCCTTTTCCAGGACTGAGGCCATTTGAGATCAATGAGCACCACCTGTTCTTCGGAAGGGATGGCCAGAGTGAAAATGTGCTTGACCTTCTGTTGAAAAACAGGTTCGCTGCCGTGATTGGTTCATCAGGTAGTGGTAAATCATCACTACTGAACTGTGGAGTGATACCCCAGCTATATGGAGGTGCCCTGTACGATGCCGGCTCAAAATGGAAGATCATCAAATTCACCCCTGGTGTTCATCCGGTTCAAAACCTGGCAAAAGCCATTGCAGTTTCTTTTGCTGAAGATCAAGATGATAAGGAAAAGATTTTTACCGAAACCAATATCAATACTGCGTTCCTCACCAAAGGCACTGCCAGTTTGATAGAACTGATAGGCAAGCATGAAAATTATAACAAAGAGAATATTTTGTTCTTCATCGACCAGTTTGAAGAATTGTTCCGTTTTCCATCTGATGTTAAATCACTTGAAATCAAGGAAGGAGAAATATTTCTGTTCATCAATCTTTTCATAAATACGCTGAGCCAATCTGATTTCCCGATCTATTTGACCCTCAGCATCAGGTCCGATTTCATCGGGGAATGTTCAAACTACCAGGCATTAACCGATTACATCAATAAGAGTCATTACCTGGTCCCCCAGATGACACGCGATGGTTTTAAATCGGCTATCACCGGCCCGCTGGCCCTGGTTAAGATTCAGATTGAAGAAGACGTTCTGCAGGAAATCCTGAACAACCTGGTGGAAAAAACCGATCAGTTGCCTGTCCTTCAGCATCTGATGATGCGGACCTGGAATTTCTGGTGGTCCAGGAACAAACTTGACGATCCTATCAGAATGATGCACTACAGGTCTGTTGGCGGATTAAAAAATGCCATTTCACTCCATGGCGACGAGGTTTACTTTAAACTGGATCAAAATGAAAAAAAGATCTGCCGCCGGTTATTCCAGACAATTACCGAATCAGGCGCTGATAATAAAGGAATCAGAAGACCTACCACTATTGAAAATATTGCTGACATAATCAAAACCGATGTCTCTGATGTCATAAAAATTGCCAGCTATTTCCGCGAGGCAGGAAATTCATTTCTCACACCCAATGTGTCTGTAAAACTGAAAAACGATACTGTTCTGGATATTTCTCATGAATCGGTCATGCGAAACTGGGGAAGACTAAAGGGCTGGATCGAGGAAGAAGCTGATGCAGTACAAATGTATCTGCGGCTTATTGAAGCCAGCGGCCTCTATCAATCAGGCAAAACAGGCCTCTGGAGACCGCCTGAACTTTTACTGGCAATCGACTGGCGAAAAAATATTGAGCCCAATGATGTGTGGGCACGCAGATATCATCCTGCATTCCAGAGAAGTGTTAAGTTTCTTGAACTCAGCGAACTGACCTATAACAAGGAGCTTGCCGAAAAGGAAAGAGCACAGCGTAACGAGATCAGACGTACGAGACTATTCGCTGGTATACTGGGACTGGCAGCAATAATTTCAATAAGTATGATGATCTTTGCCATGGGACAAAAAAGGATCGCCGAAAATGCACGTGAAGAAGCTGAAGAACAAAGAAGGATTGCTGAAATGAATGCCCTTGAAGCGGATAAACAAAAAATCCTTGCCCTGCAATATGCCGAAGAACTTGAACGACAGAATGTCATCGTCGAAGGAAAATGGAAGGAGGCAGAAGGAGAAAAAGAGGTAGCTGTCAGAACAGCTGATGCTGCAATCAGGAAATCAAGCCTCACGGAGATAAGCCTGGAAGAGGTTACCAGGGACAAAACAATGCTGGAACAGAACACCAGGGAAGCCCTTGCGCAGAAACAGCAAGCGGAACAGGAAAGAATGGAAGCTTTTAGGGAAAGTATGATCCTCAAGGCTCAATCCCTCTCGTCCCGGTCAAAAGAGATCATTGACGATTATGAATTAAAAGCCCTGCTCGCCTACCAGGCTTATCTGCTTAACAGGAACAACAGAGGACCAGAGAACCAAACTGATATATACTCCGGGTTGAAGGAGGCCCTCATCAGTTTGAATGTCAACTACCAGATCCCTTTAAAAGGGCATACCAAACCTGTGAGATCGTTGGAATTCAGCCGGCAGAACAGTATCCTGTATACGGCTGGTAGTGACGGAAAATTATATGCCTGGAACCAGTTCACAGCCAATGCTTCTCCCACCCTGATCGCTGAAAACAACTCGATCAACAGGATCGTGAAGGTAAGCATTAACGGCAGATGGCTTGTCTGTGCCTGTGAAGGACTCGGGATACAGGTATTCGACCTTTCCGCGGGAGACAACAAACCAAAACTTTATAATGCTCATGAAAACCGGGTGAGGAGTATTGTCATTCTGAACGACAACCAGCATATGCTTACAAGCGGACTAGATAATACAATCCTGAAATGGAACCTTTCAACCGGAGAGATGGAAGCATTTTATGAACCTGAGAGTCCGGCACAGGCCATGTCTGTTTCGGCAGATGACCAGTACCTGGCAGCTGGAACAAAAGATGGCAACCTTCTCGTTTATACGCTGAATAGTAACAGTGAGCCGGATGTTCTTTACAGTCAACCGGATAATCAGATATTAAGTGTTAGATTTATGGATCAGGGCAACTTCCTGATATCAGGTGATCAAAGAGGTGAGATCAGGATCTGGTATCTTGAATCAGGCAATCTGGTTTTCAGGAAAAAACTGCACATGGCAAGGATTACAGATATTGCAGTCGATCCTTCCGGTGACCACATTGCCACAGCAAGTACAGATGGCAAAGTCTATGTCCTGGATACGAGAAACCTAAACCAGCTTCCGTTAGAAATAGCCAGCCTCGATGATTTTATATTCTCCGTTAAATTCATCAATAACGGACGTACCATTGTGACAGGCAGCAACAGCTCAAATACACTGATCGCGTTCCCAATCCGGACAGACGACCTGGCAAAATTCATCTGCCCGAATATTACCAGGGATATGACCTCTTCAGAATGGAATACCTACATCGGCCAGGATATCCCTTATGAAAAAACATGCGATAAATAACATATGATCATCTCTTTCAGATATTACAGATCATCAATTAATTTCCCGGGAGCAGTTTTATCCGCACTCATCATGCTTTCGGTTATGGTAAGGTCCTATGCCCAGGAAGCTCCATGCTTAGAAAGGCTCAGTGACGCAGAACAACTTTTTCAAATGGGGATTTTTGAGGATGTGTCGGTATTACTGGAAGAGTGTCTTGATTCTTACGAACCGGCTGAAAAGCAGAGAGCTTATAAGCTGATCGTCCTTTCCAGGTATATGAACGACGATATCGTAGCTGCCGAAGAGACTATGCATAAGCTGCTGAAAGAATTTCCATCATTTGTACCTGCCGATGATGATCCTGTTGATTTCCAGTTTGTTTACAGTACTTTCAGGGTAAAAAAACTTTGTGATATTGGTCTGGTGCTCGGTCCTGAACTAGCATGGGGTACTATCACCGAGCCATGGAGCCCTTTCAGTGAGCGGTTCAGGTATAATCCCGGTTTTCCTAGTTACGCCGCAGGTGTCCGCATCAATTTCTTTATTACAAAAAACCTGCTGATTAACACTCAGCCCGTATTCAGTTCTTATAAATTCAGAATTCATTATGCAACACCCGTAAATGGAATTCTTCAAATGGATCAGAAGGAACAACATATGCTCATTGAGATACCCCTGTATGTGCAGGCAGAATTGTTCAAATCCCGCATCAAACCATATTTCAAGGCAGGTGGAATGATCGGGTATCTTTTATCTTCCAACATAAATGGGAATATTGAAAGATTTGATACGGCCGGTGATGAAATAATTTTTACAACAGATAATAACACACAGGATAACAAAAATTTCAGAAACAACCTGAATTATTTTGTGGGCGGTGGTATTGGAATGAACATAGATCTCAATAAATTCAGGATCTTTACCGAACTGAACTGGCATCATTCTGTTAATGAGATCCTGAAACAGGGTACCAACCGCTTTGACCAGAGCAGTTTATGGACTGTGGGATGGTTTGATTCCGATTTCAGGCTGAATAAAGTATCTCTCAGGATTGGAATAACAAAGAGTATTTATTGGATTAAGAAGCAGAAATGAAAAAAACCTTTGAAATAATGACATTACAACTCATGACTTCAATCATGGGAAAGGGATGAGATAAAAGAGAGGGGGAGATGGGGAGAAAGGGAGATGGGGAGAAAGGGAGAGAGGGGGACAGTAAGGAGTAGGGAGTAGGGAGTACCATGTTAGTGCAGCACGAAATTGACATTTCGAGCAAAAGAATACTAACAAATATGTAAATTGGTGTATTGGTATATTTGTATATTGGTGTGTTTGGGTGTTGGGATTAGGGTGTGAAGTTCTGCCGCCTGCCTGCCGGTAGGCAGGGTTGTTAACCGGCAGTTGTCCCTACCTGAGATGTGATAGAAAAGTCCGGTTGTTAACCGGACACATTACAAAATTAGCTCGAATACAATTAATTATGCAATTTGTTAGAGAGTGGTATAGCGTGTGAATGAGGGTATGATATACGTTTGAAAGTGATAAAATAAATAATCCGTTTGTGAAAATACTTCACGATAGCATTAAGATTATTCTGCAAACGCTGATCGTATTCATGGTTTTTTCTTGTAATGATTATTCATTATCCGAAAACCAGAGGGACAGGTTTGTAAAATATTACCCCACCGCACATTTTTACTGGGGGGAGGGTTTTGACCTGGTTCAGACATCTGACGGAGGATACCTGATTGCAGGGAATACTTATACCGGGGATGAGACAAATTTTCAAAGGGAGATCATGATCATCAGGACAGATGAGTACGGACAGGAAATAACGGGATCGCCTGTCCTGTCAGGTACTTCGGGTGATGATTACGGATATGACATGATAATGGTTAAAAATGGTTTTATTATTGCAGGATCTATTATATTAAACGGCAAAACATCAGGATACCTTGTGAGATTCGACAATGATAGACAGTTCGTCTGGGATGCTACTTTTTCAAACCACCAGGAGCAGGAATTCCATAAAATAACAGCCTGTAGTGAAGGAGGATTTGTACTAACCGGTTATCTTAAAGAGACATCCGGTGACAAACAGGTCTGCCTGGTAAAAATCAATCCTGATGGTAATCTTTTATGGGAAAGGGAGATCGGTTTTGCAGGTTCCGATGATATCGGTGAATCGGTAATCGAATATCAGAACCGTTTTATTATTACAGGCACAACAATCCCTTTGAATCAGTCAACCGAAAATTCCCGCCTTCTGGTTTTTAATACTAATGAAGATGGAAAGGGAGCAACCCAACTCAGACTTACAGGCGATAATGATCTGTCGGGAAAAGATATAGTACTTACCGGAGATGGTGAGATCCTGATCATGGGTACAGGCGAAAATATTGTATCAGGTTTATCGGAATTGTTCTTTGCCAAAATAAAACTGGAAGGGGCTGGCAATGAAATCATTACTTTATTGAATTCCGGCATAATTTCCTATCCGGAATCTCTTTATGGTGAATCAATGATTGTTTCAGGTAATAATACATTTGCAATTTGCGGATGGGAGCAAAAGCAGAATGACCGGGATATACTGCTTGTGCTGATCAATAATGATCTGCAGCTGAATTCAGCCATAACATTTGGTGATGCAGGGAACCAGGCATCGCACGGGATAAGCAATACAAATGACGGAGGCTATATTTTAACCGGGGGTGTCGATCTCGCAGGTAGTACAATCACTGCATTGATTAAGGTGGGGGTGGATGGTAAGTTGTACTAATACTGCAAACCTAAATCTCTACAAAATTAAAACTTACCTTAAGTTTATTTTCAATCAACTCGCCCAGTTCAATGATCTCGCCATCTCCTTTTTCGTAGATCCAGTTGATGGTCAGGGTATTATCATTATGATTAAGCCTCAGTGTATCAACCATCGTCTTTAATATATCAGAAAGCTCCTTGGTTGAGCTGGTATCACAATACTCCAGTTGAAGATTTAATACTGTATGAGATGATGGATTTTTTAAATACTCTTTAATCCATGACAAAACAGGTCTGTAGAAATTTCTGGGGTCTTCAGGTATAGATCTTCCTTTTATTAGAAGTGATCCTTCTTTAAGCTCAATTTGGGGAGTCTTTTGAGATCCCTTTATAATAAGTTCTTTCATAAGAATTTTTGTTTTTTAAAGAATTTAAAATTGAAATTACAAAATTATTTTTATTATAACCTCAGCTGAATGTAAAATTAAAAATTAAGATAAGGATTGTGAATGATTTATAAATTCCATGCTTCATGAAATGTTGGAATAATGGAATGATGGAATAGTGAATAAAATTTAGAATTTAAAATGCCTAAAATTGTCGTGTAAGTTTAGGGAAATAAATAACAATTTCAAATTTTAGCTCATTTTAAATTTTAGCTCATTTCTGAATTCCAATATTCCAGTATTCCAGTACCCCAATATTCCAATCACTAATAATAAAAGATAACATTAAGTCTAAATTGAACTCTCTTTAAGTTAAGCATAAATTAATCCCTATTTATTTCGAATTAATGTATGAAACAGCCTGTCAAATTAATAGTAATATGCATTTTAAAATATTAGATTCATCAATAAAATGAAATACTAAAAAGATTAAAAATGATGTTAAACTCATATAGGTAACTGATATAATAATATTAGCCATAATGTACTCCAAATCTAGCCTGTGCTTTAAACATCAATAAATCGGCTACGCCTACATAAGACATAGAACTTCTTAACCCATCTTCAATTTTCTTTAATACCGCTG
>CAZGOR010000136.1:0-9345 GCA_964527875.1 uncultured Bacteroides sp.
CTCATCCCTGAATTATTCAATGAATCTTATCAGGAAATATTTCCCTGAACTGACACCTCTCCAGATATCACGGCTTGAAAAACTTGAAGAATTATATCTGTCCTGGAATAAAAAAATTAATGTGATCTCCAGGAAAGATATAACTCATTTATACGAGCGGCATATTCTCCACTCACTGGCGATTGCTAAAGCTTTTTCTTTCAGTCCGGATACTACAATCCTGGATGTGGGTACAGGAGGGGGATTGCCTGGTATTCCCCTGGCTATCTATTTCCCATTTTGTTCATTTACATTGATCGATTCAGTTCGTAAAAAAATCATTGTGGTGCAGTCAATTTGTGATGCATTGGGATTAAAAAATGTCAGGTCAATACATATACGTGCAGAACAGTATAACGAAAAATTCAATTTTGTCGTGGCACGTGCAGTCACAAACATGAATAAATTCATAAAATGGGTATCAAAGAATATTGATAACAAACAGGTAACAAGCCTGAAGAATGGTTTGATATACCTCAAAGGTGGAGATCTTCAGGAAGAAATTACCTCTATCGGATCAGCACAGGTTATAGATATCTCCCAATTTTTTAAAGAGGATTTTTTTCAGACAAAAAAAATCATCTATATACCTTTTTGAAATCCATATACAAATTTTTGACAGAACTAAAAAAACATTACTTTTGCAATCTGATTTTAATAACCTTTTTTAGAGATGAAAAGAACTTATCAGCCCTCAAGAAGGAAAAGAAAGAATAAGCATGGTTTCAGGAAAAGGTCATCGAGAGTTGAGGGACAGAAAATATTATCCAGGAGAAGAGCTAAAGGCAGAAAAAGACTTAGCGTTTCGGATGAACTCCGCTACAAAGACTAACATCTTAAAATGCGCGACAGAAAGAAAGGTAAGATCCGTAAGGACCAGAAATCCCCAGACTCATCCCTTAGTTTGTCTGTCATCATTCCAGTCACCCATGAATTCAACCAATTATCCTTATTCCTTGATTCACTGAGCAGGATCCGTAAACCCTATGAAAAGGATTACGAAGTTGTTATCCTTACCCCGGATGTTACAAAAACCTTAGATATAGTCAGGAATTACCCCGATTTTGATACACTCATCGAAAAAAAAATTATCCGGATCCTTCCGGTCGAAAGTGATTTATTCAATACTGAAGCTTTCAAGACTGGCTTTCAATCAACCAAAAAAAAAAATATTCTGGTATTTGAGCTTCATACGCTTGAGCGTACTTTTAATTTTGAAGAAATTTTTAATATAAACCAGGAACTGGTTAACCGTTCAAAAGTATTGTTTCCGGTTTTCAGGGAACAAAATATCAGGAAAGGTGACAGAAGCCCCATCATTCTGATGGATCGGGAATTTGCCGAATATTACTCTACATTAGATATTAATACTCATATTGGGTTCCAGACTGCGTTTTTATATGTCCTTCATAAAATTAACATCCCTTACAGGGAAATAACCATTTCACAGGTATGTCCGCTGGGCAAATCCGATATAGCCAGGAAGGGATTCATTTACAGAATGACAGATCGCTCACGGTTG
Organism: uncultured Bacteroides sp.; assembly: GCA_964527875.1. Lineage (GTDB taxonomy): Bacteria > Bacteroidota > Bacteroidia > Bacteroidales > SM23-62 > LJUQ01. The sequence continues at coordinate 1,562 of CAZGOR010000136.1, forward strand.
TTTCTGGAATGGTTTATACTTATTCCCCTGAAGGAGATCCGTTCCAAACCGGAAAGGTTACATGATTTCATAAAGATACCATCCTTCTTCAGGCTTATGTTCCTTGCTTCAGCAATCACCATGGCAATCGCCATGCCCCTGCTAAGCCGGCAGGCAGGATTCTCAGGTGACGAAGATAAACATTATAATCAAGCCGAAAAGGTGTATAATTATTACGCCACCGGGGGTGAAGATAAGTCTGCACTTTCTGATCCGGGATTCAAACTGAACTACTATGGTCAGTCTTTTGATTTATTCACATATACTTTCAACAAGATCTTTGCAATCGATAAGACTTACGAAACAAACCATATATTTATTTCTTTGGCCGGTTTTCTGACAATCTTATTCAGCGGTTTGCTGGCCATTTTACTGATGGGTTACAGGGCCGGTCTGATTACAATGGTCCTGATGTTTTTTGCCCCCCGGTTTCTGGGACACTCTTTCAACAATCCTTTAGATATCCCCTTTGCCCTCGGATATGTTTTTACCATATATCAGGTTTTTCGCTTTCTTAAAAAACTCCCGCACTTTTCCATACCAATCGCAATCTGGATAACCCTGGGAATAGCCTGGACGATCAGCATCCGGATCGGCGGCCTTTTATTGATACCCTATGCCTTCTTTTTTGCAGGTCTTTATGTGATCTTTCATAAATGGGAATTTAAGATCTTTTCCAGGGAGGGATATTTATTTATCCGCAAAGGGTTAATCTTTCTTGTAATAATATCATTATCAGGATATTTTCTGAGCCTCCTGCCCTGGCCCTATGGGCTTCAGCATCCCATCAAAAATCCGTTCGAAGCCCTGAAACTGATGTCCAATATCAGTGTAGCTATCAGGGTTTTATTTAATGGTGATATCATCTGGTCAAATAAATTGCCCTGGTATTATATTTCCATGAATATCCTTTATACCGTGCCTGTGATCATCCTGTTGGGATTTGTCCTTAATCCTGCGGTTTACAGAATATATCAAAAACATTTCCGGACAATATTCATGTTTTTTCTTTATTTCTCAGTCATCTTTCCATTAGCCTATGTAGTATATAAAAATTCAAATGTTTACGGAGGCTGGCGACATCTTCTGTTTGTATTTCCACCGATGGCCGTCATCTCAGGTATTACCTTCGACAGTATTGCCAGGTTTCTCAAATCGAAATATCTTAAATATGCCTTCACCCTTGTTTTTCTGGCCGGTCTTGTTCATCCTATCAGACATATTATCGTTAATCATCCTTTTGAATATATTTATTTCAATGAATTGATCGGAAATGTAAAAAAGGCTTTCGGACAATTTGAAAATGATTATTACCTGAACAGTCTGAGGCAGGGATCAGAATGGCTGATTCAGAATGTTATTGAGGAAGAGTCAAAAGAAAAGGAAGAGAAGATCACTGTGGCGACCAATGCCTCTATAGGATATTATTTCAGGCATTATCAGGACCAGGTTCAAACCACATATACAAGATATTATGACAGAGGTGCTTACGATTGGGATTATGCTGTTTATTTCTGCAACTATATTGACCCATACCAGCTTAAAAATAATATCTGGCCTCCTTACAAAACCATTCACACGATAGATGTTGACCATGTTCCAATATGTGCGGTTGTGAAGCGTGAAAGCAAAAAGGATTACCAGGCTATTCAGATGATTGACCGGAAAGACTTCTTAAATGGCATACCCTTACTTGAAGAAGTGATAAAAAAAGAGGCTCATAATGAGATCGCTATGCTTAAACTTACAGAAGCTTACATACAGACCATGCAATACGACAAAGCAATCAGAACCACTGATCAATGCCTTGAGATTTATCCTGATTATGACAAGGCACTGAATCTTAAAGGAATCACATATATGCAAAAAGAGGATTATGATCAGGCAATGTCAATTTTTATGCATATAGTCAGTAAGGTGAATTACCGTTTTGTAACCGCTTATCATAACCTTGCGCTGATCTCTATCAGGAAGCGAGATGCAGAAACGGCGAAAAATTATCTCAGAAAAGCTATTGAAGTTAATAGTAATTATCAACCAGCATATCTTCTCATGGCAGAAATTCTAAAACAGCAGGGACTGACAAATGAAGCAAACCAGTACCTGCAGGTAGCAAATAGCCTGAACTGAGAGAAAGATTATATTTAGTGCGTTGTGCTATAGAATAATGTAAGTTGTTAAATATGAAAGTCGCAGTCATTGGAGCAGGTCCGGCAGGTATCACAGCAGCATACCAGATATCGAAGGAGATAAAAAGTGGAAAAGTTGTTGAACTTGATGTTTATGAAGCAGAGGCGCAGGTTGGTGGATTGGCCAAATCTATTCATATCTGGAACCAGAAGGTAGATATGGGCCCTCACCGGTTTTTCAGTCATGATAAGCAGGTCAACCAGCTCTGGCTCGAGGCGGTGAGAAACAACTATAAAATGGTTAACCGAAAAACCCGGATCTATTATAAAAGGAAATTCTTTGACTATCCATTGAAACCGGCAAATGCACTGCATAACCTTGGTTTCCTGGAAGCAGTGCGCTGCATGCTGAGTTATATGAAAGAAAAGATCTTTCCAACCAAAGATACCGGCACTTTTGAATCATGGGTTACCAGACGGTTTGGTAAAAGATTATACCAGATATTCTTTAAAACCTATAGTGAAAAACTCTGGGGAATAAAATGTACTGAACTGGATTCCGATTTTGCGTCCCAGCGTATTAAACGCCTTTCTCTGTATGAAGCAGTAAAAAATGCCCTCATAAAAGGCAGAGGCAATGTACATAAAACCCTGGTTGACCAGTTCGCATATCCAAAAGGAGGTACCGGTTTTGTCTATGAATCAATGGCATCAGCCATCCTGAGAAATGGCGGTAAAATATTTCTTCAGACAAAAGTTGAAAAAGTTCTTATAAATGCAGGCAAAGCAAGCGGAATAAAACTGGAAAACGGCGAAATCAGAAATTACGACCAGATCATTTCAACAATGCCCATCTCATTGTTAATTAGCAGATTCCCGGACCTTCCCGAAAACATAAAAAATCATGCAGAATCACTTAAATTCAGGAACACGATACTTGTTTATCTGCTGATGAAACATTCGGATCTCTTCCCGGACCAGTGGTTATACATTCATTCTGAAGATTTACGGATGGGAAGAATGACCAACTTCAGGAACTGGATACCGGAATTAAACAGAGAAGAAACAAACACAATTCTATGCCTCGAATACTGGTGTAACTTCGAAGATACATTTTGGAAACAAGATGATCAGGAGATCATTAAACATGCATCTGAAGAGCTTGCTTCAACAGGACTTGCCCAACAGGCTGAAATTTCAAAGAGCCATGTGCACAGAATTCCACATTGCTACCCGGTTTATTTCAGAAACTATAAGAAAATCCTTAGCCCTATTCAGGAATTTCTCGACCAGATTGATTGCCTTCAGGTTATAGGAAGATATGGATCATATAAATATAATAATCAGGACCATAGTATTTTTATGGGCATCCTGGCTGCTGAAAATATTTTGACCGGGAAGAAAAATAATCTCTGGGCCATCAATACAGATTATGATACCTACCAGGAATCATCAGTTATCCGTGAAACAGGACTGGTAGAAGTGTGAATCTGTATTGGTATTTACTATCTTTGATGTTGTAATAAATATTAAGCCAATTGTATTAAATCAGAAGGATGGTGAATTGGTAAATTAGTATGTTGGTAAATTGGTATATTGGTATATTGGTATATTAGTGTGTATGTGTTGAGGGTGTGGGAATATGGAAAAATGAAAGAAATGGAAGAAGGGAATGATGTAATATTTAGGAATGACATATCTTAAAAAATAATATTCCAGTATTCCAGTATTCCAGTATTCCAGTATTCCATTTCTTCAGAGACATGGTCATCTGAAATTTATTAAAAGACAAAATATTTAAGTATTGCTTTCACTTTAAGACAATATGAAATTTTTAAAATTTCTTATCAGCCGGTTATTCTTAAAACATCTGTTTTACATAATCGTGCTCACGATCTTTGTTCTCATCTTTATTTTTCTTTTTTTAAAGGTTTATACCCGTCATAGTCAGGCTCTTAGCGTTCCTGACCTTCGTGGATTATCCATTAAAGAGGCACAAGACATCCTTGTATTTAAAAAACTCCGCTACCAGATCGTTGATTCGGTATACAATAATTTCGTAGCCCGGGGAAGCATTATTGAACAAAATCCTCCTCCCGATTTTAAAGTAAAAGTTGACCGTACAATTTTCCTGACAATAAATGCGTTTAATCCTGAAATGGTACGGATGCCCAATATGATAGGTGTCAGTTTGAGACAGGCAAAAGCCATTATTGAAACAGCAGGACTCGTCGTGGGAAGACTTAATTATGTACCCGATATAGCTGTTAACAATGTTCTGCAACAAAAATATAAAGGGAACAGCATTGAGCCAGGTGATTCACTCCCAAAAGGATCGAAAATAGATCTTGTACTTGGAAGAGGTCTGAGTGATGACAAAACTGCATCACCGGACCTGATTAGATTAAAATTGCCCGAAGCACTGGATAAAATAACCTCACGGTACCTTAACATTGGTGCAATTATTTATGACGGCTCTTTTGCAAATGCTGAAGACTCTGCAAATGCATTTATCTGGAAACAAAGACCGGTATTTGATGATCAAACAATGCTTAATCTTGGATCAACAGTGGATATCTGGATTACTGCGGATTCCACAAAACTTCCGCAGGCAGATACTACCAGTATTGATCTTCAGAAACCTGATGACCATTAGAATCCTGAAACTTAACATGATTCTTGCTGTAATCCTGGCAAATCTCCAGATTGCCAGTCCACAGGAATTTCTGATCCCTGTAATTCCGAATATTTCTAATACCGGCGTTAATATGACCCATCGCAATATTTTAAAAGCATCTGTTTTCGATACCCTGGAACTGCCTTTTTTTGATGATTTTTCAAAAAACTCCGAATATCCGGATAACAAATTGTGGACGGATACATATGCCTTCATCAATAATAATTATGCGGATAACCCGGTTTCTATTGGTATTGCAACACTCGATGCAATTAACAGTGAAGGTGCTCTGAATGGTGAAACAGATACACCCTTTCCTTCCGACTACCTTACCTCAATGCCTATAAATCTTCATTATCCCGGGCGGACTGATATATACCTGAGCTTTTTTTACCAGCCCCAGGGTTTGGGGGATGAACCGGAAGAATGGGATTCCCTTATTGTTGAATTTTATTCACCCTCGAGAAATGAATGGAGGCAGGTATGGTCAACAAAAGGCCGGCCAGCTGAACCATTTAACCAGGTCTTTATACCGGTATCTGATACCATTTACCAGCAAACAGGCTTCAGGTTCAGGTTCATCAACTATGCCAGCCTCCCAAAAAGCCAGAGCTTTCCTTCATACAATTCCAATGTTGATCACTGGAATATCGACTATGTCTGCCTCGATACAGCAAGATCACCCTCCAATAATGCGATACCTGATGTATCGATGATCACAAATCTCCAATCATTGCTCAAAAATTATGAAGCGATGCCCTGGAGACATTTCTCACCCTATGTATTTAATATTGAGATCAGGAATAACCTGAAAATAACTTACAGAAATAATGACACCCTGACCAGAAATGTTACAAGATTTCTGAAAATAACTGATCTGGTTACTGATAATATATATCTGCTGAGCGGAGGTGCTGTGAATGTGGAGAAAGAAACACTTGGTGAATATGAGTTTGCATTCAGTTATCCTTTTGATTTTTATGAAATGGATTCAACTGTATTCGAAGTAAAATCATATCTTAAAACCGATCCGGACGATTATAAACAGAATGACACCGCAATACGCTACCAGGTATTTCATGATTATTATGCATATGATGACGGAAGTGCTGAATTTGGCTATGGGATCAGTGGGGAAGGTACTCAAAATGCTGCACTGGCATATCAATTTAAAAGTTTTGAGAAAGATACCCTGAGAGGTGTCAGGATGTATTTTAACCGGTCTCTGGAAGATATAAGCCAGGATTATTTTCTGCTGTCGGTCTGGAACCACGATGATGACCTTGACCGTCCGGGAGAACTGATCTATTCAATGCAGGGCTACAGACCTGAATACCAGGATGATCTGAATATATTTTATACTTATACTTTTGATACTCTTCTGCTTGTTTCAGATATTTTTTATGTTGGCTGGATCCAAACCACAACAGATCTGCTGAATATTGGATTTGACAGGAACAAAAACAACAGGAGTAAAATCTTTTATAACCTCGGGCAGGAATGGAAAAATTCTTCTTTCAATGGCTCACTCATGATCAGACCCGTTCTGGGTAAAGAACTCGGATGGCCTGTATCCGTTTCTCAACTTTCAGAAAAAGATATCAGGATTTATCCCAATCCTGCATCCGATTTTGTCTGGGTAACAATACCTGCAGGATATGAAACTCAACGATTCAATATAAGCATATATACACTTCAGGGAAGCCTGGTATATCAGAATCAGTCGTCAGACCAGATGATCAACGTTAATAGTCTTATACCCGGTTTGTACCTGCTGCGAATAGATCTGAACGGGATGAAACCCATGATAACAAAACTTCTGATATCGAGATAAATATCTACTTTTTCGAAATGGAAGAAGAACTGTTTGAACAATCTGATCTTTACGAACATCACCGTATCACCGTTGATAAGGGTCAGCAATCACTTCGAATTGATAAATACCTTACCAACAGGCTTGAACAGATTTCCCGGACAAGGATCCAGCATGCTGCGGATGCCGGGAATATTCTTGTAAACGAACAGCCTGTAAAACCGAACCATAAAATTAAACCCGGTGATATCATCAGTATTGTTCTTCCCCATCCACCCAGGAAAATTGAAATCCTTCCCGAGCCAATACCACTCAATATCATCTATGAAGATGATGAAATAATCATTGTGAATAAAGAAGCCGGCATGGTAGTTCATCCCGGCATCAGTAATTATTCAGGAACACTGGTCAATGCCCTGTTATACCATCTTCAGGATCTGCCATTATTTAAAACCAGTGAGATCCGGCCCGGCCTTGTGCACAGGATCGATAAAAATACCTCGGGTATTCTCGTCGTAGCAAAAACTGAATCCGCACTGAACCACCTGGCAAAACAATTTTTCTGTCATCTCACAAAAAGAAAATACCTTGCCCTGGTCTGGGGAATCCTGAAAAACAATGAAGATACAATAGAAGGAAATATCGGCAGAAGCCTTCGCGACAGGAAGAAAATGCAGGTATTCCATGATGGATCCCTGGGAAAACCCGCTATCACACATTATAAAGTAATAGAAAAACTTGGATACGTCAGCCTGGTCGAATGCTCTCTTGAAACAGGAAGAACCCATCAGATCAGAGCTCATTTCCAGTATATCAAACACCCTGTATTCAACGACGATACCTATGGTGGTAATGTAATCTTTAAAGGCACTACCTTTCCTAAATATAACCAATTTGTCCGGAATTGCTTTACCATCCTGCCACGCCAGGCATTACATGCCAAATCACTCGGACTTGTACACCCAGGAACAGGTGAAGAAATGTTCTTCGACTCAGAACTGCCGGAAGATATGAAGCAGGTCGTTGAGAAGTGGAGGAGTTACATACTTGGAAGATAGCATGGAGCATGGAGCATGGAGCATGGTGCATGGAGCATGGTGCATGGAGCATGGTGCATGGAGCATGG
>CAZGOR010000137.1:0-9316 GCA_964527875.1 uncultured Bacteroides sp.
TTCACTGCCCTGGCAATCTGGGCTTCAACATTTGATATCTCAAGTATTAGGTTGTTATTACTTAACTTTATAATCACATCTCCCTTCTTAAGCATACTGCCTTCTTCCTTCAGTATTTCCTCTACCCTTCCTCTTTCGACAGCATCAATGTAGATTGTCTGTATCGGTTCTACTGTACCGATAACAGCAATATAATCCTGGAAAACATCACGGGTAATTTCAGCTATTGAAATTTTTTCGGTATCAACATTCAGTTTGGAGCTCTTATCACCAAAAACAAGATTATAAGCAACAAGCAGAACAATGATGCTCACAATTGAGATCCAGAGAGTTTTTTTACTGAAGAATTTAAATTTCTTCTCGATTTTACGATCCATTCCATCCATTGCCAGAAAAATAAAAATTTACGATAAATTGATTCATTTATTATGCCAAACATTATAATCGTTTAATTTTCAGTTAAATAAATGTAAATAAAATGTTATTTTTTAATAATAACTGTTTAAATATGCAACAATAATAGTACGATTCCGGACAATTAAAAAATATGATTAAATTTGAAGGTTATTATCAGATTATGATGTATGTCTGTTGAAAGTCTCCGGCTTCCGTCATATTACTGAGTATGAATAATTAGAATCTTGCGGATATGACCACCAAACTAGGTAAAATTTTAGCAGTTGATGATAATGAAGACATCCTGTTTGCGCTTAAACTATTACTCAAACAGCATGTTGAATTAATCACAACATTAAATGATCCGGATCAAATACCTTCTGCCATGAATAATGAAGATTATGATGTGATCCTTTTGGATATGAACTTCACCAAGGATGCCATCAGTGGGCAGGAAGGATTTGACTGGCTGGCAAAAATCCTGGAACTTGATCCGGATGCTGTAGTTGTTTTTATTACGGCATATGGGGATGCTGAAAAAGCTGTTAAATCGATCAAGGCTGGTGCTACAGATTTCATTCTCAAGCCCTGGCAAAATGAGAAATTGTTGGCCACCATTTCTTCTTCAGTTAAACTCCGCAGATCAAGGATGGAAGCAAAAGGTTTAAGAAGCAGGCAACAGGAAATCAGTGCTGTTCTAGATCAGCCTTTTCATGAATTCATTGGTAACTCACCTGAAATGCAACAGGTATTCAAAACTATCAAGAAAGTTGCTGGTACTGATGCCAACATTTTAATCCTCGGTGAAAACGGAACGGGTAAAGAATTAGTGGCACGGGCATTACACAGAAATTCATTGAGGAAAGAGGAAGTTTTTATCAGTGTAGACCTTGGAGCCATTGCCGAAACACTTTTTGAAAGTGAATTATTTGGCCATGAAAAAGGAGCATTTACCGATGCACACAAAACAAAACAGGGACGATTCGAAATTGCTGATAAGGGAACACTCTTCCTGGATGAGATTGGAAACCTGTCACTACCTCTTCAAACAAAACTTTTAACTGTTATTGAACGTAAAGAAGTTATACGTGTTGGAAGCAATAAACCAATTCCTGTTAATGTCCATCTGATATGCGCTACCAATATCAATATTTACGATATGGTACAGGATAACAGGTTTCGCCAGGATCTTCTTTACAGGATCAATACCGTTGAAATCCATCTCCCACCTTTGCGTGAAAGAAGCGGCGATATTCAATTACTTGTCGATCATTTTCTGAAGATTTACGCAAAAAAATATAAAAAATCCATCAAGGGTGTCAGTGCAAATGGTATTAAAAAGCTTAACCAGTACCACTGGCCTGGAAATGTCAGGGAATTACAACATGCCATTGAACGGGCGATTATCATGAGTGATACAGATGTACTTGAAGAGGACGATTTCCTGCTTTCAGCACCAATCCAGAAAGTTACAGACCTGGATCTGAACACATATAACCTGGAGGAAATTGAAAAAAATATCATCAATAAAGTTCTTAAACAATACCAGGGTAATATCACACAGGCTGCTACGGAACTTGGCCTGACAAGAACATCCCTGTACAGAAGAATGGAAAAATATGATCTTTAAGAATTTTAGAATTAATATAATCGTCAGGATATTACTTCTGACTGCTTCCGTTTTTCTGTTCTTTTATACACTGAACACAAATTTCCGGATTGTACCTATCCTTATAGGCATCGTAATCGTTTTTCTGGCCTTTTCTCTGATCCGCTATGTTGACAGGACCAATCGTGATCTGACAAGTTTCCTTGAATCAATCAGATTCTCTGAGTTTACCCGCTCTTTCCAGATTGAAGGGATGGGAAGTTCGTTTAATGAACTGAACAAGGCATTCAATGATGTGATCAATGATTTTCAGAAGGTTCGTTCAGAAAAGGAAGAACATTTCCATTACCTTCAGAGTATTGTCCAGAACATCGATGTATCGATTATTGCCTACCGCAAAGATGGTACTGTGGAGATGATCAACAAAGCAGCAAAAAAACTTTTTCAGATCCACAGCCTGAAAAATATCAAGGGCCTGGAACAGCTTAGTCCTGAATTAGTCAATAATCTTCTGAATATCAGTCCGGGTGAAAATACCCTGGTAAAAGTTCAGGACCAGGATGACATACTCCAGCTTGCCATTTATGCAACGGAATTAAAGATAAAAGAGAAGCTCATCATCCTTGCTACAATCAATAATATTCAGAGCGTACTTGAAGAACAGGAAACCGAAGCATGGCAGAAACTGATACGTGTTTTGACACATGAGATCATGAATTCCATCACACCCATTGCATCTCTTTCTTCGACACTTGAAATCATGCTTAAGGGAATTACAGAAGAAGGTAATGTGAAAGAAGATCTCGATCTGGACAGCGTACTGGAAATTCAGCAGGCTCTTCAAACCATTAACAAGAGAAGCACCGGATTACTCCATTTTGTAAATACATATCGTAATCTGACACGGATACCCAAACCAAACTTTAAAATATTTCCTGTTAAGGAACTTTTCAACAATATTCATCTGTTGATGGAGGAGGAACTGTCAGAAAGTAAAATCAATTTTATAACCAGGATTGATCCCGATAACCTGATGGTTTCTGCAGACGAGCAGTTGATTGAACAGGTAATCATCAACCTGATCAGGAATTCCGTTCATGCCCTTGATGACAATCCCAAACCTACGATCGAACTAAAAGCTTTTTACAATAAGCGTAGCAGGGTTACCATTCAGGTCGCCGACAATGGAACAGGTATCCTGCCTGAAGTACTCGACAAGATCTTTATACCATTTTTTACTACAAAACAAAGTGGTTCAGGTATTGGCCTGAGCCTTTCCCGCCAGATACTGAGGCTTCATAACGGAACTATTTCCGCCCACTCTGTTCCCAATACAGAAACGGTATTCACATTGACGTTTTGATAGAAGAAGGCTGAGGCTAAGAAAGTGTGAAGTTCAGGGTGTGAGTGTTTTGGTTTTTCTAGACTCACGACGCACGATTCACGATTTACGGTTTGGGAGAAGAAGGCTGAGGCTAAGGAAGAGTGTGAAGGTGTGAAAATTAGAAGGGGGGAGAAGAAGGGGCGAACGGGAAAAAAGGCGAATACTTCCTGAGGAAGTGATATGTCTGTAGACAAATAGATGCTCCTCTTCTCCAGAGCTGCCGTGTGCATACACTGTCCGCGTGTCGCCGTAGCTTCAGCGGAGGCGCAAGCTTCAGCGCAAGCATAAGACTGCGACATGTATAAAGAGCATGAAAAAACTATCGGAAATATAGAAAATGTAATTAGCTCAAATACTGTTAATTATCTATTTTGTTAGACAAGAGCATAAGCAAGATGAAAAAATCCCGAAGGCCTGCCTACCGTCTGGCAGGGATTTAACTATGAATAACCCGGTACGCAGTGCCGGGCAAGGATGCAAACCCTGATCACAACCCCTGAACAGGGGTTGAATTTGTCAGGTTACAAGTTACGGACTTCCGACTTCTGTTTTCCGACTTCTGACTTCTGACTTCTAATTTCAATATCCGTGGTACAGTAAAAATCTACTATTTACTATACTTGTTGAAAAATTATTTTATTGATATTCAAAATATTATAAAAAACATGTTGTAAAACATACACATTCCATAGGCTACTTTTTTCGATTTATGCGATTAAGCGGAAAAAAGTAAAATTCTCACCCTTTCAACTTCTCATATTTTTTTCTCAATAAAACAAACTGATAATGGAACTAAAATTATCAAAAAGAGAAATTGAAATTCTGAACTTACTTGGTTCCAGATTTACATCCAAAGAAATTGCCGCTAAATTAAACATTTCTGTACCGACTGTTATTTCTCACCGGCAAAACATAAAAACTAAGTTAAAAAGTAAAAATTGTCCTCAATTAATTTACAAAGCAATGAGATTGGGAATAATAAAAATTTGTATTTCTGTTCTAATAAAGATGGTGATTTTGATATATATCAGTTAATTGGCACACCAGGATCAAATATTTACAATATTCTATATAACGACAGTGCTTTTAAAATCAATGCATTGGATGCATTAAACAGCAATTATGATGATAAATGTCCATATATTGATCATAATTTAATCGTGTTTACTTCAGACAGAGAAGGGGGATTCGGTGGATATGATTTATATTATTCAAACCTTATTGATGAAAATTGGAGTACACCAGTAAATTTTGGTAACATAATCAATACTGAATTCGATGAATTCAGACCTGTTACTTATAAAAATGAAATAATAATATTCTCTTCAAACAGGCCTGGAGGCAAAGGAGGATTTGATTTGTATATTGTCAGAATAAGAGAATTGATAAATTATTGAACATGCTGAATATGCAATTACTTTTTCTTATACTTAATAGGAAAGATCTGGATTATGAATACCCCGGTTCAGCGTACAGGGGAAAAATGCAAAGAAAACTACCGATAATCCATCAAAATAGATTTCAGTATTGCCGAATGATCTTTATTCAGTGGCCATAATTCTATTCCAATGCACCTTGTATAATCCAGTTCAGCAAGTGTTTTAAATATATTGGCATAGTTTATCTCACCTGTTCCAATTTCATGTCTGCCCGGATGGTCATACAGTGTGTTTAAATGTTTTTGTCCCACCACGACCAGAACTCAAAATAGTCATATCCAATTTCAGCAATTTTTCTGATCCTTTCTTCAAAAGGCAGATCATTAAAAAAGATTTCAAGACAAGGGGAGAAATTCAGCATGATTGTTTTATTTATTTAACGCGTTGTGCGATTGAATCGACGATATTGATAATTAGGAATTTGTAGAGTCGTTCCGAACACTCGGGAAGGTTCTACAAAAAAACTATAATCCAATAACTTAGTTCTTAGAATTGTAACACGCTTTTATTTATTATTTCTTTTGTTAATTCTGCTGATTGTATCAGGATCCATTTTAATGATAGCCCGATCATAAGTCATGAGCCCATTCACCTCAATTTCAACGTCAGTTGTCTGGGTGTAGACAGCTGCCGACAGTCCTTTGTCCACCATAGGCATAAGCTCATCAATCAGTTCAATATATGCATCAAGGAGCTTATCCTGGTTTTTATAGTTCCGGTATCCCCAATTATCTTTTTCCTGCCAGGTATAACCTTCAATTGGTAATCCCAATCCACCAAATTCACCCAGCACAATTGCCCTATTCTCTTCCGGATCAGGCATGGCCGGACCAGGATAGGCATGGATATCACGGATATCCCCGGCATTTCTGTCGGCCCAGCCACTGGTTGGATTCACAAGCCGTGTTGTATCAAGTTCCCTTATAAAATCAACGATCTCAACTGTTTTGAACTGTCCCCATCCCTCATTAAAAGGGACCCAGACAATAATACTTGGATGATTGGAATGTTGTTCCACCATTCTTTGAAGCTCGAATTTAAATTGCATTTCAGATTCTTCAGTCCTGGTAATATCCGGATCATTGCGTCCGATAAATTCATCACCGCTGGGCATATCCTGCCAGACCATCAATCCCAATCTGTCACACCAGTAATACCAGCGGTCCGGTTCAACCTTTACATGTTTTCTTGCCATATTGAAACCCAGTTTCTTTGTCACTTCGATATCATATTTCAGTGCTTCGTCACCTGGTGCCGTATACAATCCGTCAGGCCACCATCCCTGATCCAGGGGACCGAACTGAAAAACGAATTCATCATTCAGCATCATTCGTATGAACCCGTCTTTATCTTTTCCGAGTGATATTTTTCTCATACCAAAGTAACCGCTAACGCTGTCCGCCACTTCACCATTGCTCCTTATATAATCCAGCCTGAAAGTATAAAGAAAGGGATTATCCGGCGACCAAAGGATTGGTTTCTCAATAGACAGAGTTAGCGAATTCTCATCAGAATAACCTTCAATAAGAGGTTTATCATTGGCATATACTATCACTTCGAGCCTCATCCCTTCCGGCCGTTCTGATAAATCGGGCTGGAAGGTCACCAATTTTTTATCAATATCAGGGATTACTTTCAATGTTTCGATATATTCATCATTTACAGGTTCTATCCAGACTGTTTGCCATATGCCGGTTACAGAAGTATACCAGATCCCATGCGGATCCATCACCTGTTTTCCCCTTGGCTGTGTACCCTGATCAACGGGATCCCAGACCGATATGAGGATATCCTGTTTTTTCCTTTTTGACAGGGCATTGGTAATATCGAAAGTAAAACGATCATACCCTCCGCGGTGAGTTCCAATTTCTTTTCCATTGATCCATACAGTTGTTTCCCAATCAGAAGCACCAAAATTTAACAGGATATTCCTGCCTTTCCATGCCCCGGGGATTTCAAATGTCCGAAAATACCACAACCGGTTTTCCGGACCAACCTTTCTGCCAACGCCTGAAAGTGCCGATTCAGCACAAAACGGAACCAGTATCCTGCCATTAAACTCCGCCGGTTTATCATTTTCCACAGGAATGATAGCATAATCCCATAAACCATTCAGATTCAACCACTCCTCCCTCTCCATCTGGGGACGCGGGTATTCGGGAAACACATCTCCCGGTATCATTTCTTCCGACCATTCTGTGTAAAGCGGGCAATCTGCCATATGCCATTTATTTTCTGTGGATTCCAATGTGCAGGAATATGAGATCAGGATCAGCGTTATTGCAATAGTAAAATGTTTCAGGTTATATAAATCATTTTTATTTTTCATCTTTTGATCGTTTTATTTATGTTAAATGTGTCCGCTCCCGCGGTGTGAAATACGAAAGCTCCGACAATACGTGAATCTTCGAGGCTCTATAGCACGGCTTTTGTACTCGCTGTTTACGCTTCGTGCCACCATTGCTGATGACTACGCAAAACTCGCTTCCGGCTGTTGGTCAAACTTTGCCGGACAGCATTTGAACCTGTTGGGTTCCTACGAAAGGTTTCAAAGAAATTCTATCCCCCTTTCACGGGTTTTCTTGGCGCAATCACACTTTCATACTTTTTTACAATCAATGGACAGTCGCGAATTCTTATTTCGTTGAAAATTTAAAAATCGTTCTGTGTTTATATTCTTCACCGGGTCTGAGCACGGTTGACGGAAATTCAGGATGATTCGGGGAATCGGGATAATGCTGTGTTTCAAGACAAAACCCGGTACGGAAGTTATAGACAGCATCCCCTTTGCCATTCTCACCATTCAGGAAATTTCCAGTATATAACTGAATTGCCGGATGGGTGGTAAATATCTCCATAAACCTTCCGGTACTGTCTTCATAAGCAGAGGCAGCAAAAGACAGCTCACCCGGTGTTTCTTTGTTCAGGACAAAGTTGTTGTCATATCCTCTTCCAATTATTAACTGTTCATACTCATCCTCAATTCTTTCACCAATCTTATGTGGTTTCCTGAAATCAAGTGGTGTTCCTTCAACAGGCCGGAGTTCACCGGTAGGTATCAGGTTCTCATCCGCTGGCGTAAAATGGTCAGCATTGATGGTGAGCTCATGACCCAGGATAAAGCCGGCAGCATGACTGGCAAGATTGAAATAGGAATGCTGGGAAAGATTGATTACAGTGGGCTTATCTGTCACAGCCTTATAATCAACAATGAGTTCATCCTCATCAGTCAGGGTATAAATAACTTCAGTTGTCAGATTCCCCGGAAAACCCTGATCACCATCCGGGCTAAAAAGAGTTAGTTTAACGGCTTCCCCTTCCTCAGTATCAATTTTCTCAGCTTCCCAGACCACATCACTAAAACCTGTATCTCCACCATGGAGGGTATTTTTACCTCCATCGTTTAAAGGAAGCTGGTATTGAGTACCGTCAAGTGTGAATGTACCGGAATCAATCCTGTTTGCATACCTCCCGACAATGGCTCCAAAAGAACGATTACCATCCAGGTATTCCTGAATGGATTCATATCCAAAAACAATATCAGCCATATTTCCATCCCGGTCAGGAATAAAAAGTGTAACAATCTTGGCACCATAATTGGTTACCTGCATCACAAACCCGTTGGCATTCTGGATCGTTAACAGGTCTGTCTGCTTTTCATTATAAGTACCCTGAAAGTCTTCCTTTTCAACCAATCCGGCAATGGTGGGCAACAAATCGCTGGTTTTCTTTGTTTTCTGCTGGCAAGAGACCAGCAAGACAAGAAGAAAAATAAAAAGTATTCTGTTCATAGCTTTATGATTTATATAGGTTATAATAAGATATGCAAAGGTTTTCACTAAGAATCACCATTGATTTTTGAGACATCTAATACAAATTATTACAAATTTAAAATATTTTTTCTCCGGATATGATAAAGACTGAAAGACCTGACAGGTCGATCAAGACCTGACAGGTCGAAAGAATTATAAAATCTCTTAAATTTTTTCCCAGTATATTGTATATCTCTCGTAGTTTATTTTATAAAACGGCACCAATTCCACATCTTCAGGTATGCCGGCATTTTTAGTCCGGAACGTCAACGGTTTATCTTCAACCGGTTCGATCCACTGTTCAGGATTATCCAGATCTGCCCGGATCACGGGCACTTCAATTTCCTTTTTTATGATACCGGGACTTTCAACATTATCATCAGGGAAATGATATTCACGGGGAAGATTGTCTTCACCAAAATTTCCAGCGAGAACAACCAGGCCATAAAGTATGGCAAATTTTTTATCGTTATCCGGCAATGTGCTGATTCGCAGACTCATTGGTATTTTTATTTCAATTTTATCACCATCTTTCCAATTCCTGGCAATTTCCAGATAAGATCCCGGTATTGATTCAATCTCCAGAACCTCACCGTTCACGCTGACTGCCATCCCTTTAACCGCCCAGGATGGTACCCTGATATTTACGTGCAAAGCTTTTGGGGGTGCTGAAACG
>CAZGOR010000138.1:0-9309 GCA_964527875.1 uncultured Bacteroides sp.
CACCCAATGTATTAAAGAACTTAAGATAAGATCGGGTTCTTCAAAACCTGAGGTTATTTTTCAGTTTCTTGTTTTCAGGCATAATGAGAATCAGGTGGATGAAATGGAAAGATTCGGTAAAAAACATGGAGCTGATAAGGTATGGATCAAAACGGCTCAAGTAACAGATATGGATCAGGGGCGTAACATTATACCAGAAAATCCGGAATATACAAGATACAGGATAAATGATGAGGGTGAACTAACAATCAAAGGGAAGTTAAAAAACCGGTGTAAAAGGCTTTGGAGAACAACAGTTGTTACTACAGACGGAGTGGTTGTCCCATGTTGTTTTGATAAAAATGCAGATTATGGTATGGGAGATTTGAATGGAAATAATCTTACCTGGATATGGAAAGATCAAAAATACACTGATTT
This sequence comes from uncultured Bacteroides sp., assembly GCA_964527875.1. Taxonomy (GTDB): domain Bacteria; phylum Bacteroidota; class Bacteroidia; order Bacteroidales; family SM23-62; genus LJUQ01. Next base: position 418 of record CAZGOR010000138.1, read on the forward strand.
CAGGATGGTGATATTAAAAGACAGGCAGCGTATTGATATTTGTAATAATTGTACTGAAGGAATTCGTGTATATTTATAAAAATGCCTCAAATGCACTTAAATGCCTCAATGGTCTCAGTTGTTGCAATTGTTTCAATGTCGCAATTGTAACAATGGTTGTTATATTCAACAGAGCTTCACACCCATTTTCCCAAAACCCAAACCCACTAATACACAAATTTACTCATTCACCAATAAACTAAATATTTTAAGGCATTTCTTTAAACGGTCATAATATCCTTCTCTTTGGCTTCGAGTATCATATCTATCTTTTCTGTATATTCATCTGTTAGTTTTTGAACTTCATCCTGTGCTATTTTTTCTTCATCTTCAGCGAGTCCTTCTTTTTTCATTTTTTTCAATTCTTCATTTGCATCTTTTCTTGCGGTTCGAATACCGATCTTGGTATTTTCACCTTCATTTTTAACTTGTTTAACCAGTTCTTTTCTGCGTTCTTCGGTAAGAGGGGGGACATTGATACGGATGACTTCACCATTATTGACCGGATTCAGTCCAATATTTGCCTGCATGATAGCTTTTTCGATGGTTTCGATGATTGATCTGTCCCATGGTTGGATGACCAGTGAACGGGGATCGGGTGTGCCGATATTAGATACCTGGTTAAGAGGAGTTTGAACACCATAATAGTTGATCATGATTCCATCAAGCATATGTGGATTAGCTTTACCGGCCCTGATTTTCATAAGTTCATTCTCAAGGTGAGATATAGATTTTTCCATTTTATTCCTCGTGTCTTCGAGTAATAGTTCAACTAATTCGTCCATAATAATATTATTTATTAATGCGTTATGAGATTAAATCAAAGATATTGAAATTTCAATATTTACCGATACGTGACGTGGCTCCGCAAAAAAATATTCTATCGTTCAACTACTTAGTTATTTGAATTGCGCAACAGGTTATTTATTAATATCTCTGGAGAGTAAAGATATTCAATTTTTGACTAAAGTACCAATTTTGGAACCGGAGACAATTTTTTTAAGATTTCCGGGGGTGTTAATATTAAATACAAGGATGGGCAGGTTATTTTCTTTGCAGAGGGTGAATGCGGTCAGATCCATGATTTGAAGTTGCTGGTTGAGTGTTGCATCAAAAGAAATTTCGTCAAATTGGGTGGCATTTTTATCTTTTTCCGGGTCGGCGGTGTAGACACCATTTACCCTGGTTCCTTTGAGCAGAACTTCGGCTTTTATCTGCACGGCCCTGAGTGATGCAGCGGTATCGGTAGTAAAGAATGGATTACCGGTTCCAAAGGTAAAGATTGCCACTTCACCGTTTTGGAGGGCTTTCAGGGCATCAGGTTCGGAAAACAGAGAGCCTACAGGTGTCATCGATATGGCGGTGAACAAGCGGGCAGTTGTACCGCAATGCTCCAATGCAGACTGCATTGCCAGTCCATTGATAACCGTTGCTAACATCCCCATATAGTCACCTTTTATCCTGTCAACTCCTTTTTTTGTTCCTGTAAGGCCCCTGAATATATTACCACCTCCGACCACGATACCGGTTTCTACTCCCATTTCATTTATTTCTGAGATCTGCCTGGCATAATCTGTCAGTTTTTCTTCATCTATACCATATCCCTTTTTCCCCATAAGGGCTTCACCACTTAGTTTTAAAAGGATTCTCTTGTATTTGATCATCATGATCAGTCTGAGAGTGAATATCTCACAAATCCTTTGACGGTCAACTCTTTATCAATTTCCTGTAGATATTGACGGATAGTCTTTTTATTATCCTTAATAAACTGCTGATTGAGAAGAGTTTTTTCCTTGAAGAATTTATTCAGTTTACCTGTAGCAATTTTCTCAACAATTTCTTCAGGTTTTCCTTCCTGCCGGGCCTGGTCTTTTCCAATTTCTATCTCTTTATCAATGATATGTTTCGGGGTTTGATCCTGTTCAACAGCAACAGGATCCATTGCAGCTACCTGCATAGCGATGTTTTTTCCCACTTGGGGATCAATGACAGATTTGTTCAATCCTATTAAACTGGCAAGTTTGTTTCCCGGATGTATATAAGCCGTTACCTGAGTAGCTGAGATTTTCTGGTAAAAAGAGAGATCAATTTTCTCACCGATGATCCCAATTTGTTCGACAATAGCATCTGCAACGGTCGTGTTTTCTAGATGAAGGTTTTTAAGACATTCAAGATCCTCTGGTTGTTTTTCAAGTGCAAGCTCAAGGATAGATTCTGCAAAATGTTGAAAATCACTATTTTTGGCCACAAAATCAGTTTCACAATTAAGGACGATCATAAAACCCCGGGTCAAATCATCAGATGTTTTAGCAAGGACAACACCTTCGTTTGCTTCGCGATCAGCCCTTTTACTGGCAACAAGCTTACCTTTTTTTCTGATGATTTCAACAGCTTTTTCAAAATCTCCATCAGCTTCCTGTAATGCATTTCTACAGTCCATTATACCGGCACCGGTGGATTTTCTTAATTTAACTACGTCTGCAGTACTTATTTCTGCCATATTGAAATAATTTATTCGGTTAATATTGAGTTTATTGTTCCTCGGATTTTTTTGAACTGGATTTTCTTGCAGTGGATTTTCTTATTTCAATAAGTTCCTCGACAAATTTTTCTGATGAATCATCGAAATCCTCACCTGATATTTCTTTATCTACTTTTTCTTCAACAATCTCTTTTGCTTCTTCGTCTTCTGCAAGTTTCTCATCAAGATCTTCCTTAAATTCGACCTTTTTATCTTTTGATACAGCTTCTTTCTCTTTTTCTAGCTTACGTTCTTTTAATCCTTCCTCAATGGATTCACATACAATATTGATGATCAGTGATATCGACTTAGAAGCATCATCATTAGCAGGTATTGGAAAATCAACGATCGTTGGATCGGAGTTGGTATCAACCATAGCAAATACAGGTATACTTAAACGATTTGCTTCTCTGACAGCAATATATTCCTTCCCAACATCTACCACAAAAAGTGCTGCAGGAAGGCGAGTAAGATCAGCAATACTTCCGAGGTTTTTTTCCAGCTTGGCACGTTGTCTGGTAATTTGCAGCCTTTCCCTTTTTGATAACGTATTAAAAGTCCCGTTGGTGGCCATTTTATCTATTGCAGCCATTTTTTTCACAGCCTTACGGATTGTTGGGAAGTTTGTCAACATACCTCCCGGCCATCGTTCCGTTACATATGGCATGTTAATATGTTGTACTCTTTCGGCAACAATATCTTTGGCCTGTTTTTTAGTTGCAACAAATAAAATCTTGCGGCCTGATTTAGCCATCTGTTTCATAGCAGCAGCAGCTTCATCCAGTTTAACAATGGTTTTTTTCAGGTCAATAATGTGAATTCCATTTCGCTCCATGAAAATATATGGAGCCATGTTAGGATTCCATTTCCTTTTGAGGTGTCCGAAATGAACACCTGCATCTAATAATTCTTCGAAAGTTGTTCTTGGCATTTATATTATTTATTTGTTTACATTCTGTTTAATCAACCGGAAAGTAGTTCATGATATGAAGTCTTTCCGGTTTAGATACTAAACAAATTTTCCGTTTATCGTTTACTGAACTGGAATCTTTTTCTTGCTTTGGGGCGGCCTGGTTTTTTCCGCTCCACTTCACGCGGATCCCTGGTCAGTAATCCATTGGATTTTAAGAGAGGTTTTTTCTCGGGGTCTATTAAAATAAGGGCCCTTGATATGGCCAGACGTAAAGCTTCTGCCTGCCCTGTCATACCTCCACCGTTGAGATTAGCCTTAATATCATATCTGCCGGTTGCTTCAGTCAGAGCCAATGGCTGTTCAACAATATGATGAAGGTGTTGTGTTGTAAAATATTCTTTGTATTCCCTGTTATTTACGATGATCTGACCTTTACCTTCATAGACATAAATCCTGGCAATAGCAGATTTCCTTCTCCCTGTTGTGTTCACTCCCTCCATACCTTATTTGATTGAATTTAAAGTGATTTTTTTCGGTTTCTGAGCTTCATGAGGATGATCTGGCCCGGTATATACATAAAAATTTCTGAACAATTGCCTCCCGAGCCTGTTCTTTGGCAGCATACCTTTAACAGCATGCTCGACTAAAGCTGTCGGTTTCTTCTCAAGCAGATACGATGGATTTTTGATTTGCTGTCCTCCGGGATATCCGGTATGACTGAAATATTGTCTGTCGGTTAATTTCTTACCGGATAATTTAACTTTTTCTGCGTTGATGATGATAATATTGTCTCCACAATCGACATGCGGAGTAAAATTTCTCTTGTATTTTCCTCTTAATAATTTAGCAACAATTGAAGCAAGCCTGCCCAGAATCTGACCTTCGGCATCAATCAGCAGCCATTCCTTCTGAACAGTGTTGCGATTAGCTGAAACGGTTTTATAACTAAGAGTATCCACTTTATTTTTTTATTTCCAATGCCTGAATTTGCGGTTCGCAAAAATACAATTATTTTTATTAAATCAATAAAAATAACAGTTATTTCTTTTAATCGCACAATGCGTTTAATTATTAGTTAATTAATGAATTGATAAATTGTTATATTGTTGTTTTTATCAGCAACTGTTAAATGAGCATCAAAATTTCAGGAATTCTGGATATCATTTTGCCGGAAGGGAGATTACCTTACAGAAGTATATATTTGCTGGGTCTCGCGACACTGGTAGGAGGTCTGCCTTTATCGGAAACAGCTACCAGCATTGGTGAAGGTATTCTGCTTGTAAACTGGATTGTGGAAGGTAACTTCAAGGGAAAATGGGAGATCCTGAAAAAAAGAAAAAGCCTCTGGCTCATTGCTTCAGTTTATCTTGTGCATGTTCTCGGTTTAATCATCACTTCGGATTTTGGGTATGCCTTTCATGACCTGAGAATAAAATTACCGTATCTCATCCTCCCGTTGATTATCGGAACATCACCACAACTTGACAGGATACAGTTGAAGTGGCTCATCATCATCTTTTCATTTTTTGTTACCGCAGGAACCTTCGTAAGCGCTTCAATCCTTTTCGGATGGATTTCCTATCCCATTAATAATGTGCATGAAATATCGATTTTTATCGATCATATCCGCTTTTCACTCCAGATCGATTTAGCTGTATTTTGCCTGTTATATTTTATAATATCCGATGAATTCAGAATGAAGTCATGGGAGTATACAGTTTATTCTTTGGTTGTGATATGGTTGATCATCTTTCTGTTTATGCTGAAGTCTCTTACCGGAATATTTATTTTTATGGCTACCGGGTTTATACTTTTCTGGATTAATTTACCCAAGATCAGACATCTTGTTTTGAGATGGTTCTTTGCTGTTATAATGATCTCTGCGGTTTTGATTTGTATATCTTATGTTACAAAATCCGTCTCCCGGTTCTATACAGTTATTGAACCGGACAGAGATCATCTTGAAAATTATACTGTTAATGGTAATCCTTATGTGCATGATTTGAGTAATATGGAGATGGAAAATGGCTATTATGTTTGGATATATTTGTGTGAGGAAGAACTGCGGAAAGAATGGAATAAAATAAGCAATTTGGATTATGATGGAAGAGATAAAATGGGAAATAAAATAAAATATACTATTACCAGATACCTTACATCAAAAGGATTGCGGAAAGATTCTGCCGGTGTTACAAGACTTACGGCTGAAGATATTCATTTAATAGAAGAGGGAAAAGCGAACTATATCTACGGCCGAAAAACAGCAATATATCCTAAATTATATGAAGTGATCTGGCAGATCGACCGGTTTAGAAAAGGGGCAAATCCTTCAGGACATTCCGTTACCCAGAGAATCCTGTATCTGAAGGCTGGCATTGGGATCATCAAACAGCATTTCTGGTTTGGTGTGGGGACTGGGGATGTGGCCGATGCTTTTAATGATTATTATGAAGAGGCGAATAGCAAACTGGATAAAAGATGGAGATTGAGAGCTCATAACCAATATGTTACATTCTTTTTAACCTTTGGTGTTTTTGGTTTTTTATGGATTATGTTCTCATTGATTTATCCGGTTTTCCTTGAGAAAAAATGGGCTGATTATTTTTTCGTTGTATTCTTCGTCATAGGATTTTTATCAATGATGAATGAAGATACACTGGAAACACATATAGGCAATTCTTTCTTTTCATTTTTTTATGCGATTTTTTTACTTGGTATGAAAAATAAAAATCAATGATGGATTTAATATTTATGCGTGAAGCCATTCGACTGTCAATTGAAAATGCAAACAAGGGCAGGGGACCTTTCGGGGCTGTTATTGTTAAAGATGGGAAGATCATAGCACAAGGGATTAATCGTGTTATTCAGCTTGGTGATCCGACTGCTCATGCAGAAATCCTCGCTATAAGGGAAGCCTGTAAAAAACTGGGAAGAATTGACCTTGTCGATTGTGTGATTTATTCTTCCTGCGAACCCTGCCCGATGTGCATGGGAGCTATACTCTGGGCAAGGATACAGGCTCTTTTTTATGCCTGTTCACGAAATGATGCCAGGGAATACGGATTTAAAGATGCTGATTTTTATGAAGAGATGTATAAACCTGAAAGTGAAAGAAAATTGAACATCAAAAGGATTCTTGAAAAAGAAGCATTGGAAGCTTTAAGAATATGGGAAGAAAATCCGGATAAGGAAATATATTGAAAGTAGCTGCAATAGTTGCAATAGTTTCATTGGTCGCAGTTGTCACAGTGGTCGCAATTGCATCAATTTTTATATATCATCATTGGTATTACCGGTACTTCTTGAGGTCATTGCAACAATTGAAGCAACTGAAACAATTGCAATCATTGTTACTATTGCGACAATTGCTGCCATGTATCATTCAGTAAATCAGCAATGAAGACAGTTACTAAATTGGATCATTCTTTCTTCCAGCGTGATGTCTTAGAAGTGGCTCCTGATTTGATAGGAAAATTCCTTGTAAGGAAATTTGATGATGGAAAGCTTTTTCGGAGCAGGGTAATAGAAGTAGAAGCCTACCGGGGAGAAGATGACCTTGCATGTCATGCCAGTAAAGGAAGAACAGCCAGGACAGAAATTATGTACCGGGCCGGGGGAGCCATTTATGTTTATTTAATATACGGAATGTACTGGATGCTGAATCTGGTAACGGGAGAGGAAAATATTCCACAGGCAGTTCTGGTCAGGGGATTGGAAGATATCAGCGGACCCGGAAGAATAACCAGCAGACTGAATATTGAAGGATCGTTCAATGGTCAAAGTATTGTGGATTCCGGCAAGTTATGGCTGGAGAACAATGACGAAAAATCAGAATTTGTTACTGCGACACGCATCGGTGTTGATTATGCCGGCGAGCTTTGGAAGAATAAGCAATGGAGATTCATTATGGTATAAATATTTTCTTACCTCTTACCACAATTTTTTTTAATCTAAAAAATAGTTCTTGCAGATTTATGATTTAGGATTATTTTTATCTGCGTCAATCTGCGATTAAATCTGCGTTAATCTGCGAGAAGCCTTTAAGACTTTACAAAAGATCAATAGTTAAATTTTCTTAAAAAATCCTTCCAATTCATTTAAAATCTGTTTCTTTGTCAAAATTTTCAGAATTCCTGCAGGAAAAATGAAAAAATACCGGTTTTATAACAATATCATTGGATGGATTGTTTTTCTGATAGCTTCATTTGTTTACCTTTCAACTATTGAACCTACTGCAAGCTTCTGGGACTGTGGGGAGTTCATTGCTTCTGCATTTAAATTTGAAGTTGGCCATCCTCCCGGTGCTCCGTTTTTCATGATCCTGGGACGTTTCTTCTCTCTTTTTGCCGGCAGCAATGTGGCCAATGTACCTAAAATGATCAATATCCTCTCCGCTTTAGCCAGTGCTTTCACCATACTTTTCCTTTTCTGGACCATAACCCATCTGGCCAGAAAGATTGTTTTGCAGGAGAATAAGTTAACAGTGAAAGGAATGATCAATATTTTCGGATGCGGTATTGTAGGAGCACTGGCATATACTTTTTCTGATACATTCTGGTTTTCGGCAGTGGAAGGAGAAGTATATGCTACATCAAGCCTGTTTACTGCCGTGGTTTTTTGGGCCATCCTGAAATGGGAAAATGTTGCACATGAGAAACATGCGAATCGATGGATCATACTGATAGCTTATCTGATGGGAATTTCTATCGGTGTTCATTTGTTGAATCTTCTTGCCATTCCTGCCATTGTATTTGTTTATTATTTCAAAAAATATGAAGTCACGCGTAAGGGAATTATATATTCTATAATCATTTCTGTATTATTCCTGGCGATCATGTTGTATATTATCATACCCGGCATAGTAAAGCTGGCTGGTCTGTTTGAATTAATATTTGTGAATGGATTTGGATTGCCTTATCATTCCGGGGTTATCTTTTTTATTGTTGCATTATTTACAGGATTTGTGTACCTGGTTATCTGGACACACCGGCAGAAAAAAGTGGTACTTAACACAGCAGCAATGGCTCTGGCAATGATTGTCATAGGATATTTTTCATATGGTACGATCCTGATCCGCTCTGCCGCTGATCCGCCAATGGATCAGAACAATCCTGAAAATGTATTTTCACTGTTATCTTACCTTAATCGTGAACAATATGGCTCCAGTCCCTTATACCACGGTCAGTACTTTAACGCACCGGTAACAGGGGGAAACCAGGGGAATAAGGTTTACACCATGAAAGAAGGGAAATATGTTGAAACCTACAGGCGGGCGGAATTTGAATATGACAGTCGTTTCACTACAATTTTTCCCCGAATGTGGAGTTCGGACCCTGACCATGTGGAAGCTTTTAAGGAGTGGGGAAAAATAGAGGGTATTCCCATCACTATTACGACACGAAACGGTGAGTCCGAAGTT
>CAZGOR010000139.1:0-9295 GCA_964527875.1 uncultured Bacteroides sp.
GATCAGTTCACCTTCGCTTTTCTAACCGACATCCACCTGCAACCGGAACAGAATGCGGTTGAGGGCTTTAAACAGGCCATCGATACAATCAATAAGCTGAATCCCGACTTTGTACTCACCGGCGGTGACCTGGTCATGGATGCACTGAATAAGACCTATGGAAGGGTGGATTCCCTGTATGATCTTTACCTTAAAGTATCGGGAGAATTCAACATGCCGGTCTACAATACTATCGGAAACCACGAAATTTTCGGCTGGCACAGTGATGACATTGAACTCACAAACCATCCTGAATATGGTAAAAGCATGTTTGAAAAACGGATAGGTGAACGATTTTATTCATTCGACCATAAGGGCTGGCATTTCATTGTGCTGGATGCCATGAGCCGCGGAGAAAATGGCCACTATTTCGGTAAGGTGGAAGATGAACAGATCGAATGGCTGAAAAAAGACCTGGAAAAGATAGATAAAAATACGCCTATTGCGTTGAGTGTCCACATCCCTTTTATCACAGTACAAACCCAGCTTACGGAAGGCTCACTGGCTTCCACATCGGAGAATCTTATTATCAATAATTCAAGAGATGTCCTCCTTCTGTTCAATGAATATAATCTGAAACTGGTGCTGCAGGGACATCTGCATTTCCTGGAATATATATATGTGAATGAAGATGTTCATTTCATTACAGCAGGTGCCGTTTGCGGGAGATGGTGGCAAAATAAGCCCGAAAGCACGCCCGAGGAAGGATTCTTAATGGTTTATGTTGATGGAGAAGAAATTGATTGGGACTATATCGATTATGGCTGGGTGCCGGATCTGGACTGAATATAAAAGGATATATCCATCAGAAATAAAATCTTAACCTTAATCCGGTAAGGGTATCAAAATATTTGTATGACATTTCTTCATGGATATCCATTTGACTATTGACTTCATATTTTTCTTGATGATAACGGTACAATATTTTAAAATCAGCGCCGATTGTAAAATGAGGTGATATCATATAATCCAAACCAACTGCCGGTCCAAAACTGATGCCATTGATAAAGGATTCACTTTCATTGGCGTCATAACCCTTTCGTCTGGAATGTAAATAACCAAGGTTAAAACCATATATGGCACATAATGAGCCTTTTGGCTTTAAAATATAAAATCCAAAGCCGGCACTTATTGATCTTTGTTTGTATCCACGTTCATCATTTTCATCGTAATAATTCACAAAACCGAATCCTGCCTGAGGTTCAATCCTGAACTTGCCTTTTATATTCACAGAAAAGGTTAATTGAGCAGGTGGATAGGCATAGTAATAATAATATCCTTCAAAAATATTTTCTTCGAGATTAAGACCAAGGGCAAATTTCCTTAATTCGAATGCTCCCGGAGATTCTTCCTCCTGGGCAGATAAACTGGTTATATTAACTGATAAAATAACCAGGATGAGCAAGGTTGTAATATAACTTCTCATAATCATTAAATTATAGTTAGTTTGACAAAAAATTGGTTTTATCTTGTTCTTTGGAATACTGAAAGAATGGAATGGAATTGGAATATTAAATTAAATTTATTGAAAAAAATAATAAAAATCAAAGATTCAGTTAATAATTAACTCAAGTTGCTTGTTGTAGGTTGCAAGTTGTTAAATATCAATGTATTTTAATTAAACATACTAATTACAAATAATGGTATAAATCAATTATTATTTGATTGATGTTCTGATTTATAAAATATTAACTTGCACTGTAACTTGCAACTTAGGTTAATTAGTTATGATATTGGGAAAAAGATTCATTATTATTTTAAAATTTTCTTCTAATTTTATGATCAATAAAATATAAATCAAAATGACCAGATTTTTCTTAATCCTGATCGCAATCAGTTTAACAATTTCCTGCAGTCAAACTACAAGTGAAAAGATCCCGGTTATACTCGATACGGATGCCAACAACGAGCTGGACGATCAGCATGCCATTGCATACCTGATCTGTAATGATGATCTGTTCGATATACGGGGTATTACTACCAACCGGACATGGAACGGGGGTCCTGTGGAAGAACATACAAGAGAAGCCCGGAGAATCGTCCATCTGTGTGACGCAGAAGACAGGTTTCCTGTTATCAGCGGGGCAAATGGCGATTATGTGACTTTGAAGGACAGCCTGGATAATCCTGAATATGACGGTAAGCAGGCAGTGGATTTTATTATTGAGCAGGCTCATCAAGTGCCTGAAAGCGAAAAACTGCTTCTGGTACCGGTTGGCAAGCTCACCAATATTGCACTGGCTTTGAAAAAAGAATCATCTATAGTTGAAAAAGTGAAGGTTGTCTGGCTTGGATCGAACTGGCCGCGACCGGGAGAATATAATATGGTTAATGACACCTCGGCAGTCAATCCGGTCATCAGAAGTGGTGTGGAAATGTGGGTGTGTACCGTTGCCGGAGGAACCATGGAAGTGAGAACCACAACTACAGAAATGATTAACCATCTCAAAGGAAAAGGAAAAAAAGTTGAACCTGTTGAAGGAAGACACGGGGGAGATTTCAACCAGCTTGGCGATTACCTGGTAAACCTCTGGGAGAATGTGGAGGAGGAGACCAGATCGCTGTTCGATATGGCTGCTGTGGCTACAGCGAAAAATCCCCAATGGGCCGAAGATACCGTGGTCTATGGACCCAGACTGAGGAATGGTGAATGGACTACTATTGAAAGCAGAAAAGATTCCGTGGTTTTCTTTAGGAATTATGACATCGATGCGGTGATGGCCGATTTCTGGGAGACGATGCAAAAAATTGAAGAATAATGGGACACAGAGGGCCACAGATGTGTGTGGGTTTGGATTTAAGAATGTGAAGTTAGTACCGGTTGTCAACCGGTACTTCCGGCAATGTTGGATGATACAGAAAAGTCCGGTTGCTAACCGGACTCTTTCTAACAATGTTGAATAACGCAGAAAAGTACGCCGCCTGCATGACCACAATTCGGGTTGAGTTGGCAACCGGATTCTTTGGTTAATAATTCCTATTTGAATTTTAGTACATTTAATCTCATCTGTATCCGTAATAAATCTTTATATCATGTTCATAGTAAACTCGTACACTATCGCCGTAATCTTTTGCGTGGTCACCATGCTCTGCTGGGGATCATGGGCAAACACATTAAAGATGAGTCCGAAAGGATGGGAATTCCCGTTATATTACTGGGATTATTCACTTGGGGTGGTTCTGCTTGCACTTGTTTTCGGCATCACCCTGGGAAGCATAGGAGATGAAGGAAGGAACTTTTTCCAGGATCTTTCGCAGGCAAATGCACGCTCGCTTGGATCGGCTTTCCTGGGAGGAGTGATCTTTAATCTTTCCAATCTCCTGATCGTTGCGGCTACTGCCATTGCAGGAATGGCTGTGGCTTTTCCGGTGGCTGTCGGGCTGGCACTTGTCATCGGAGTGGTGGTAAATTACATTGCAGAAACAAAAGGTGATCCCCTGATCCTGTTTATTGGAGTCGGGCTGGTTGTTGTTGCCATCATTGTGAATGCAATCGCATACCGAAGACTTCCATCAGAAAAAGGAGAAACGCCGGCAAAGGGAATCATTATTGCTGTCCTCTCAGGTATCATCATGGGATTCTTTTTCAGGTTCGTGGCTGCATCCATGTCGATGAACTTTGCCAATCCTGAAGCCGGGAAAATGACTCCATATACAGCTGTGTTCGTTTTCTCCCTGGGATTATTCATTTCCAATTTTCTCTGGAATACTTTTTTTATGTATAAGCCTGTTGAAGGGGAAGCTGTAACATACGGAGATTATTTCAAAAGAGGGAATTTGAAGATCCATCTTATCGGGCTTCTGGGAGGTATTATCTGGAATATTGGCCTGTCATTCAGTCTGATCGCGGCCGAACAAGCCGGACCGGCGATTTCTTACGGGCTCGGACAGGGAGCCACCATGATTGCAGCTGCCTGGGGAGTATTTATATGGAAGGAGTTTAAGAAAGCACCCAGATCAACAAACTGGCTTCTGTTCCTGATGTTTTTGTTCTTTATCTCAGGACTGATGCTGGTAATCATAGCGAGGAATGTATAATTTTTGAAGCAGTATCTTAAGGAAATTTTTCTGTCTTATTTAAATAATTATTAGTTCTCGCAGATTTTCGCAGATTGCTGAAATAGCATTTATTTTTATCTGCGTGAATCAGCGTTTAAATCTGCGGTAATCTGCGAGAACTTTTAAGGTTATTAAAAAACATTTTAAGGTTGTTTTTCATAGACAACAAAATACAATAATAAAATGTCGAATAATATCATCGTCATCGGCAGTTCGAATGTCGATTTTTTCATGAAAATGGTCCGGTTGCCAAAGTTGGGCGAAACTGTGACCGATTGTACATTTAAGCAGGTTTTTGGCGGTAAGGGAGCCAACCAGGCTGTCGGTGCAGCCCGGGCAGGTGGGGAGGTAACATTTGTGAATTGTGTTGGTGATGATCAGTTTGCAGATCTGATGATTGATAATTTCAAAAAGGACGGTATAAATACTGAATATATTTTCAGGGAAAAGGATATTGCAAGCGGGGCGGCACTCATCATGATCGATTCACAGGGAAATAACTATCTGTCGGTAGCTCCCGGGGCAAATTACAGGCTTAAGAAACCTCATATCGATAAGGCAAAAAATGTGATTGATGATGCTGCGATCGTTTTGCTCCAGTATGAAGTGTTACCCGAAACCCTGGAATATATTATTGAAGTTTGTCACAGTCTGGAAAAAAAGGTTATGTTGAACCTGGCTCCTGCCCGGCCTATCAATGAGGAGTATTTAAAAAAAATATCAATACTTGTTGTCAATGAGGTTGAGGCAGAATTTCTTACTGGTCAGAGTGTTTCATCAGCGGAAGATGTTGAAAAGGCTGCTTCAGCACTGCTGGCTAAAGGTATAGAAACAGTGATCATTACCCTTGGAAAGGAAGGTTCTTATGTTTCAACAGCCGATGTAAGGAAAAAAATCCCTGCTTTCAGGGTTGAAGCCCGGGATACAACTGCTGCAGGTGATGTGTACTGCGGGACTTTATGTGTGGCACTGGTGGAAGGAAAATCTCTTTATGAAGCTGTCAGGTTTGCCGGAGCTGCTTCGGCCATCTCCGTAACACGTCTGGGAGCACAGCCTTCGGCACCGACACGGGAGGAAATAGTAAACTTCTTAGAAAATGCTGATCAATATGAGAATTAATAAATTCTTACTGTCCATTATTATTTTCCTGCTCATAGCTGGATGTGAAAATTCTTTCAAGGTCCCTGCATATCTGAAGGATTTTCAGAAGGAATACAAAGCAGATCCGCGCAATGCAAATTTAGTATGGTTTAAAGATGCACAATACGGGATGTTTATCCATTATGGATTATATAGTCTGCTTGAGAAGGGGGAATGGGTTCAGTTTAACGATACAATCCCGGTATCGGAATATGCGAAACTGAAGGATCGGTTTACCGCTGACAAATTTGACCCGGATTTCATCACTGACCTGGCACTTGAAGCAGGTATGAAATATATAACCATTACTTCCAAACATCATGATGGTTTTTGTTTGTTTAATACGCAGGCAACAGATTTTAATTCATTGAATTCTGTTGCAAAAAGGGATCTGATTGGAGAATTATATGAAGAATGCAGGGAAAAGGGTTTGGGGTTATTTCTGTATTACTCATATGCAGCTGACTGGAAGCACCCATATTTTTACCCGAGGGAAGCAGGGTGGTCAGCGGCAAGACCTCCATATCCATCTCCACAACCTGAATATAAATATGAAGATGATAAGGATTTCAGGAAATATATTGATTTTGTGCATCAGCAGTTAACAGAAATCTTAACACAATATCCTGAAATAGCAGGGATCTGGCTCGATCCGATTAATGGGTTCTATCATAAACCGGATCTTTTTCCGGTTGAAGAAACCTATTCATTAATACGGAAATTGTCACCACATGCATTGATTTCCTTTAAACAGGGTGCAAATGGGAGTGAAGATTTTATAGCTCCGGAACGCAAAGCAGATGCCAAAACCGGCCAGCAGTTAGAAATTGCACGAAAGATATACGAATTGAATAAATTAAAACACAGAGAAGTTTGCAATACTCTTCAGCCCAAAATAACCGGTATCCCGGGGAATACCTGGGGGTACAATAAGCATTACGATGGTAAGCATCGTGATGCGGACGAAGTTTTTACCATGCTTCAGGATACCAGGGCAATGCATTCCAATCTTCTGCTCAATATAGGACCCAGGGGAGATGGTTCTTTCCCGGAAGAAGATATCCTGACATTACAGGAGGTTGGGAAAAGACTTAAGCAGGAAGAAAACTGATCAGTATTATTTGATCTGAATACGTTTCGTGTCTGAACTTAACACTTTGTTGCCCTTATTACTATTAAGGTTGATTTTTTCTCCTTTTCCCGGGAGTAATATTATTCATGATGTTTTCATTAACAGACTTTACATGCAGATCCACCTGCGGGAACGGGATCTCGATACCTGCCTTTTTCAGTTCCCTGTTAACAGTAACACTCAGTTCACTTTGAATACGTAATCGCGAATTGGCATCCGGGATCCATGCCAGTAAACGAAAGTTCAGTGAACTCTCGCCAAATTCAATGAACAGGGAAAGAGGTCTTGGATCTTTTAAAATCTCTTCATGAGCCTCAGCAACATCTTGCAGGATCTTTAAAACCTTTTCGGGATCAGTACCGTATTTTACTCCCACGTTCACTTCAAGACGGCGTTTCTGGTCTGTTAAGGTCCAGTTTGTCAGTTCGTTTGATATCAAATTACCATTCGGGATGACCACTTCGGCGCCATCGAAGGTGCGAATGGTAGTTGCACGTATGCCGACCTGTTGAACAGTTCCCCAGAATCCGCTTATCTCAATGATATCACCTTCATTTATTGGTCTTTCAAAGGCAATAATAATTCCTGAGATCAGATTATTGAAGATATTTTGAAGTCCGAAGCCAATACCTACACCGAATGCTCCCAGCAGGATTGCCAGCTTATTCAGTTCAACTCCTGCCGCACCGACGGCAAGCAGGAAGCCAATCGTGATCACTGAAATTCTTAAGATAAGTGAAACAGCAGCCGGTACTCCCCGTCTTAATTTTACCCTTGGAGCAACCTCACCTTCAACAATGATACGTATCAGACGCGATATCCAGAGTGTGAGCCAGACAATCAGGAAGAATGCCAGGATATTCCCAAGGGAGATTTCCACGGTTCCTACTGTCAGACTATAGGTAAGAACTGTTTTAGTGCCATTATATATATTATCCCATACAGAGAAGAATCGAAGGGTAAAAATGAGCCAGAGGATCCAGGTTGCCAGGTTGATAATATTAACCAGTCGTTTATATATTATATCATAATATTTTTTAATGAGATTCAGCTTCCGGATGTTCTGACTGTGCAGCGAGGATATGATAATGCCATTCAGGGTTACTGCAAGTGCATAGAGGATAAAAGCGATGGCTGCACTTTTAATGATCGCATAGGTGATAAACTCTGCAAGGAGTATAGCTCCGGCGATGACCGAGAAAAGGGACAGGGTGAATAGTATAACCGATAACCAGATCAGCACGAATATGATCTTCCCAAGGTTGGATGATAGTATGTACTGACGGAGAGATTTTTTCCACAGGATCATTGCAAGGATCACCAGACCAAATATAATGATAGCCAGCAGAAAAATTCTGCTGATCAGTGTATCGGTATAGCTCAGGCTGTGTATCTGTAGAAGCAGGGTGGCAATAAGGAGAAAATAAATAAACCTCCGGGAAGGTCCGGTGATGATGTCTTTAAGGATTAATACAATGGGTATCAGCAGTAATAATGTATTGATCAGCCTCACCGGGTCTGGAAGTGTTTCATAAAGAATAAAAGCCAGCGGGAAATTGATCAGGAAGGCCGATGAAACGGGCCTTTTGAGGATCTTTGTAATGGCACTGGCCTGCGGGATATCCATCTCGGGAATGACATCCTTAAGGTTTCGGAAGGAAAAAAAGATAATCCCGATGATGATCAGGAACAATATCAGATGCAGCCATATCCTGAATGAATAATTCGTGTAAAAATCCTTCAGATCAGAGATATTATCTTCTATCAGCGACCTTTGTTCACTGATGATAGTGGTATCAGTTTTCTGCTTAAATGCTTTCCAGAGGGGTGCTTGTTTGAGGGTAAGCAGTTGTTTTGTCGCGATTTCCTGCGCAGATCTGATATTTCCCAGTACAGTATTACAGAAAATCAGGCCTTCGGAGATCTGTACCAGCCTTTCCTGGAGAAATTCGGAATCGGACCGGAAGGAAGATAAAAAACCTTCAATATCTTCAATGATGGAATTTATTTGCTCGATCACCATTTCAGGAGAAGAAGTTTCCCGTGCCTTCAACAAGGTATTCTTCCATACCGAAAGATTTCCTTCCATACTGATTTTTTCATTTTCAAGCTTCTGAACCATACCGGTTAACTGGTTTTGTTCATCCAGCAACCTGGAATGAAGAAGAAACCAGTCATTTTCAAGGTTGTAAAGGTTCCGGAAACTGAGTGCATCCAACCTGTGTATCCGGGGATCCTCACGCAGAAGGTAAAGCTTTATAAGAAGGGTATCAATCCTGGCACTGATAATTGATTTTCGTTCCGGTTTTAAAAGAATATTTTGTTTTTCCTGGAGCAATGCACTTACCTGAGTAGCATGAACAGTTATTTCAGCAAGAGGGAAAGACGGGATTACCCTGGCAGCTGTATCGGGTTGTTGTGCCCGGATATTAAGAGGAACATGCAATAATACCAGGATGGTAAACAAACTACTTATATGCAGAATTGCTTTTTTCATTTTTATGGAGTTGGTACTTTTTCAGAATATAAAAATAAGAATATGCAGTGGAAATAAACAGGTAATATAGTGAACTTAATTAAGATGGCAAGAGTTTGATGCAGGATTTCAATGGTCACAGGGTTGCAGGGTAACAGGGTTGCAATGGAAGAAGGCTGAGGCTCCTGCCTTCGCTGAAGCTACGGCAGGCAAGGAGGCTAAGGGAGTATGGGGTTCAGGGTGTTGGTGTGAAAGGTTACAGTGTCTCAATGGTCGCAGGTATGTGTTGGGTTATGAGTTCCGGGTTTGGTTTTAAGCATCAGGTAACAGGCATCATTCGACTGGTGCAGAGTTTAGGAAGTGTTGTATCCTGAAACGAGTCATCCCGACGAACGAAGTGAGGAGGCCTGCCTGACGTCAGGCAGGGAACTCGTTATCAATGAGAATTA
>CAZGOR010000140.1:0-9262 GCA_964527875.1 uncultured Bacteroides sp.
TTTAAAGTCAAGTCTTTTTTAGATTTTTTAGATTTTAAGAGCCCTGCCTGTCAGATAAAAAGAAAAATCCTGTTTGAAAGAAACTAAATTATTGCCGCAAACAGGATTTTTCTTAAAATATTTATTCTACTTAATAGAAAATAAACTTCTAAATGTTTTTATTCCTGCCTTAACCCGTTTTCTACATTAAAAGCCCATCAGCATGAATATACAAAATTTCCCAGTATCCAGAGCGACTTTCGGTAACTGTAATTTTGCCTTAAACATGTTAATTCAGTTCCAGTGCTTATTAAGGATTTATAAGCCTCGCATAGCAATCCATCGTCTTTTAATACACCAACATCTTCTTTTTTAAGTACAACTCTATTTCTATCATCAGAAACTATATTAAATGACTTCATTCTATATTAGAAAATAATTCTAAATACTATTTATATGATGGCCTAAGAAGTCTAAAGATTTCTTTATTGCATTATTAATTTTATCCAATGGCTGCTTATTCCCATTAAATTCTATCTCCACGCTAATAGGACCCGTATAATGATTAACCAATTCAAAAATACGTTTAAAATTTATCTCTCCTCTACCAAGGTATGGGAAATTATACTCTTTATAACCTCCGATCTTATCTTTCAGGTGCATAAAAGAAATATATGGTATAGCATTAACTATATCCTCATCCGGTTTTTTATTGCTATAATATATTACGTTTCCGGTATCATAATTAAGTCTTATATTTGAATAATCAATCTCTTTAATAATCTTAGACCCACTTTCTCCGCTGTCAAACCAATCTCCATGGATTTCAATACATATGGTTATATTTTTTCCCATAGCATAATCACCAACTAATCTAATTTCATTATAAAATTTCTCCCGGTCCTGCTTAGTCTCAACAATTCCTGTATCCATTGTAATAAAAAATGAATTAAGTGCTACACAGGCATCAATAATTCTCTTCATGATATCCACTGAATCATCATTCATAAAATTACCATGGGCAGCTAAGCAGTATACGGTAGGCCCATATTTTTTAGAAAGATTGGATATTTTAGATATATTGTTTTTTTTAATTTTCTTATCATCGTCCAGAATAAATTTTGAAGATAACTCTATATATTTCAAATTGTTTTTTGAAACATTTTTAAAAATATCTTCTAAACTATAATCCCTATAAGTAGAAGTTGTGACACCTATTTTATTTTTCATTTTTTTACTTATTCCCTCACTGTTGAATTACAGAATTCCGCATGCAAAGAATTCTAATGATTATGATTTATATGTTTTTTCGCCGACTCAATAGTACTTAACGCTAAAGATAGAGCTTTCCTTCCATCTTTAAAAGTTGAATTATCTACTTTTTTATTGAATTTTATACAATTCAAAAAGTAATCCCATTCCTGTTTGTAAGCATCTTCTTTACCTATTTTGTATTCCTTGATTGTACCATCCATACTATAAACTCTTAATGGTGTAGAACCATCCATATCTCCTAAATTTCTACCAGCTTTAAAACCCCACTCAATTGTTCCTGCTTCTCCCAGAACTCTCAATATAACAGAAAATGGATATGCTCCTCTGGCGCTCCAGCCAGCATCAACAACTCCATAGGTATCATTCTTAAATCTTACGTTAGTATTCATGTGTATCCATCCCCCAAAATTTTCATCATATATCCCGTATGATTCTACTTCAAGTGGGACTTCGAAAAGATAGATTAAATAATCCAATTCGTGGATTTGTAAATCTATTGCCGCTCCGCCACAAAACTTTTCCGAAAGATAATACTTTGACCTGCTCGGTGTTCTCAATACTCTCTGACAGAAAACTTGCAGTGGCTTACCAATATGACCTGCTTCAATTATATTTTTTGCTTTCATATATTCCGGCCAGAACCTTAATACATGACCAGCCATTGCTTTGACCTTGTTTCTCTTTACGGCTTCTATCATATCATCAGCATCTTTAATAGCTAAAGATATAGGTTTCTCACAAAAGATATTTATACCAGCTTCTGCAATTTCCAAAACTGCTTCTTTATGAAAACATGTTGGGACACAAACTGCGATAGCATCAAGATTATTCTCACCTTTTATTAAAGATTTTATATCTTTATAAAAAGCCGTATTATACTTTTCAGCTATACTTTTTCCTTTTTCCTCTACTATATCTACAACTCCTGCAATTCTTGTATCTCCTAATTTATTAATAGCATTTATATGAATCTCACCTATATAACCTGCCCCTACTATGCCTACATTTATCATTAAGTTACTCCTGAAGTACTCTAGTAAAATACTAAAATTTTATTTACAATAAACCATAATATTTATTTCTGTTATTCTAAAAAACCAATTTATTTACAAAAGCAGTCTTTGATAAGTTCAGAAATATCCATAACTTCTAATTTATTATCTGCAGCTTTTCTAATATTATTTTTAGCAACAGCCGAAAGTGTTACAACTATTTCAGCATTTACATCATTGGCCATATTGTATATTTTCTCCCCAAGTTGTTTACTGATATCAATGCTATCATTGCTAAAATAAAAGGCAGCTTCACCGGTTGCAAGCATTTTTTCTCTGTTCCGCTGCATATCGATAAAATCTATACCAGGTATCAAACCAATCAGCTTTCTTGGTGCATCAAACTTATCATTAAATCTACCAAAATATTCTGAATCAGCAAGTGTAATCCTTTTAGCCATTTTTTTACACTTAACCTTGCCTTCACTGGCAATGTCATATAAAAATTCTGATGTATACTTTATCTTAATATTCGGTTCAAGCTTAAGCCTGTATAATGGATAATCATTCTTAAAAGCATCAAAAGCCAGCGGATCTGATGTAACAATTATTTTAGGATTAATCTTTTTAATTCTTTCAAATAGCGAGGCAGCTGCGTCTTTAGCATCTTTCTGATATCCGAGCAAAGATAGAACTTTTCCACTGGGAGGCTCGTTCTTTAATAAAGTATAATCAACACCGGCCTTTTTTAGAACACTTATGGTTGATTCTGCAATCTCATTATTCTTAAAATTTACGTCCGGTCCCAAATAATATAATATTGCTGCTTTTTTCTCACTTGCACTCGAGGTGTATGAAACATCTTTGCTTACGCCATAAATATTATAATTAGCAAGTATGGATTCGCGCATTTTCTTAACTTTTACAGGTTCCAATCCCAAGCTGACAATATCCCTGCGAGCAAACTTAATAAGCTCGGGGATATTATATCCAGCTTCTTTACGCCCCTCGCAAAAGCTCCAGCAGCACCCACATAAAAAGCAATTATATATGGATTCAACAGTGCTCTCATCATATTGCTTGTCACCCATATAAATATTATATAGCAAAATCGCCCTACCTCTGGGTGTATCAGATTCTTTGCAACTTATAAGTGCTGAGCTGCATACATGCCTGCACATAGGACAATATCTGCACGCCATTAAAGTGACAATATTGTTTTTACTTAAAGCATTATTCATTTATACTCCTAGCCCCATTTTGCCTGGATTCATTATTCCATTTGGATCCAGTTCTTTTTTTATTTTTTTAAATATTTTAAAAGAATTACCATAAAGCTCCGGCATAAGCCTGCTTAATTTTAGTCCAACCCCGTGATGTTCATTCAAAACCCCACCTGCCTTAATAGCAGCTCTCAGACCATCGTTCCATATACTGTTATGAAGATAAAGAGCTTCATGAGGGTCCTGGGGAGGATTGTCTATAATAAATCTTGCATAAAGCATACAACCCCAATCAAACCAGTGAGAGAAATGGCCTATGAATCTTGCCTGAGGACTATATTTTCTTTCAATCACTTCCTTCATCGCATTATACACACCCTCCATCTTGCTGTATGTAGCTACGGTATCTAATGTTCCAAAACACTGTGGAAGTCTATACATATAAGGCGGGAAGAAAAATTTAATTCTATTATTCCACCATTGCTCCCCAAGCTTTTCGCCTAAATCTTCGCCTTTCTCACTGTCAGCTATTTCTTTAGCATACTTTAACTCAAGTTCAACCATATCTTTTTTACCATCGAAGCCGTAAACAAGGTATACACCTTCTCTGTCAATGCCAAGAACCCTCTTAATTAATTCTCTTGTCTCTGTCTCATTGTAAAGCCTGATTACGGCAGGCTGGATCCCAGCCGACATAAGTCTCTGGCCAACCCTTAACCCTGTTGTAAGGTCTTTAAATATGAATGCCCTGAATTTCCTTAACTCTGGCATATTACGTATCTTTAGGGTTACTTTAGTCACCACACCAAAAGCTCCTTCCGAGCCTATAAATAACTGATTCAAATCCTGTCCACATGCAGTTTTTGGTACAGGGAGTGTATTAATTATTTCTCCGTCAGGAAGAACTACTTCCATATTCACAATAAGGTCCTCAAACTTCCCATACTTTGTAGACAATACCCCGGTTCCTCTGTGCGCAATAAATCCACCTAACGTAGCACAAGTTTTTGATGCTGGGTCATGCATCGTAGAAACTCCTATTTTTTGTAACTCCCATTCCATGCGTTCTACAATAATTCCAGTATCAACTTCAACTATCATAGAATCCAGGTCTATATTATGGATTTTGTCCATCCTCTTTATATCAAGTATTATTCCCCCATATAAAGGCAGGGCTCCACCCTGAGAGCCGCTTCCTCCGCCCCAAACTGTAACAGGTATTTTATATGTATTTGCAACCTTCAGTATTCTCGAAACCTCGGAAGAATTTGCAGGATGAATTATAAAATCAGCTTTAGGTCTTACTATATCCCTGCCCTTCTGACGATCATGATACATTTCCGGTACCCAGAAATAATCTACGGAGTACACCTCCTTATCTGAATATTTAGTTGAAACATGTTCCTTTCCAACTATATCCTGTAGCTCAAAAAGAACCATGTCAAACATATAAGAACGGTAGTCTATGTCCATTAATCTCTCCTTACTAAATTACTTTGTTTAACTTCTTATATATACCTTCCAGGCTATTATGAATATCTAAATATATTTTGAATAAATCTTTATATCTATTATGATTTGCTGAATTAGGTTTATATAATTTTTCAAATTTATTGCATTTATTTACGGCATCAGCCAGATCAGAGTATACCCCTATTCCCACTCCTGCGATTAAAGCTGAACCATATGAAGCATCGCTTACAAGAGGCTTTACAACATCTTTACCAAATAAATCACAAACTATCTGAGACCATAAATCACTCCTGGAGCCACCGCCTATTATTATATACTCTGTTACTTTCAGCCCCATATCTTCAATCACCCTGTAACAGTCACGTAGAGAATAAGCAACTCCTTCCATAAGGGACCTTAAAAAATAGGCTTTTTCATGTGTTATTCTTGCACCAGTAAAGCTAGCCCTCAAATCCGCATCCCAGTAAGGCGATCTTTCACCTGTAAGGTAGGGATGGAATATTAGGCCTTCAGAACCTGGCGGCACAGATTCAGCAAGTTTTCCCATTATTTTATATACATTCTTTCCCCCAACCTTAGATTCCTCGATCTCCTGATAGCAGAAGTTATCCCTGAACCATCTCATTGCTATAGCTGCTGTATTGGTGGCTGCTACTGTATACCAAACGCCAGGAACGACATGCGAATAAGTTAGTGTAAGTGGATTAGGATGAGGTATATCTGTCATTACATTAACATTTCCTGCAGTCGCAAGCTTAATTATACACTGTCCGGGTTTAATCGCACCGGCGCCATAATCTTCCACTGCAGAATCAGAAGTGCCACATATAACAGGTGTTCCTGTGGTAAGGCCTGTTTGTTCAGCTACTTCTTTTATTATCTTACCGGCAATATCCGTGGGTTTGCACAGTGGTGGAAGTGCGCTAATAGGAAAGTCTATAAAATTACATATTTCTTCAGACCATCTAGATTTAGCAACATCAAACATCAACGTACCCTGAGCATCAATATAATCCGTTTTCCAATCGCCTGTTAGAAGATACCTTACGTAATCCTTTACAAACATTATCTTACTTATCTTCTTATAATTTTCAGGTTCGTTATTCCTTAACCATAACATCTGAGGTAGTGTCCAGGTTGGTGCTACGTTATTGTAGCCAATTTCAAATATTTTTTTGCCAATCTTTTTCTTCAGATAGCTCACTTCTTCTACACTTCTCTGGTCCGTCCACATTATAGTAGGACGGATAATATCCATATTCTTATCAAGAAGAACAGCGTTATGGGTAGAAGCATCTATAGAAACTGCTTTTATATAAGAAAGATTAATACCTTTTTCTTCGCTTATATTCTTAAGGCATTCTACCATGGAAGAGAACCAGTTATCAGGATTTTGCTCACTATGAAATGGCTTTGGATAATAAGTTTTATATTCATAAGTAGATTCAGCAATTACATTGCCGAAGTAATCTATTATGGTAATCTTACAACCACCGGTTCCTAAATCTATGCCTAACAAAAATGACTTTTTCAAATTATAACCTTCCTGTAATTTAAATCTTATATCCTGATTTCTGTGCACATTCATAAAATGTTTTTATTGTATCCAGAGAAGCATCCTCAAGCCTTATACCAATACCATCTAATTTTTCTAAAATAGAATCACCTATTGTAATTATTTTGCAACCACATTCCTCAGCCTGGAAAATGTTAAATATCTCCCTTGTACTCGCCCATAACAGTTCCGCCTTTTCAAGTGACATTGATTTTAAAATTTGAGAAGCCTCTTTAACTATAGGCATTGGGTCAACACCTGTCTCACCAATCCTTCCGGCAAAAATAGACACTATGCTTTCAACATCAGGCAACAACGAACTGGCTATTTCTTTTACTTGTTCTACAGTATATATAACAGTAACATTTAGTTTTAATCCATCAGATGTCAGATTTTTTATTATTGGCGCTGTTGATACACCTCTTGTATTAGTCACTGGTATTTTTACATAAATATTTTCACCCCAGCCTGAAACTATTCTCGCTTCCTTTTCCATAGTTTCAAGATCATCTGATATTACTTCAAATGAGACTGGCATATCAGGGATTTCTCTTACCACTTCTTCTGCAAAACCTTTATAATCGGTCACACCTGCCAGTCTTAAAAAATATGGATTTGTAGTGAATCCCTGAACTTTCCCACTCTTATACATTTTTTTCATTGATTCTATGTCTGCACCATCAGCAAATATTTTTATTTTTAAATCCTTAAAACTTACCATTAAAATTCCTTTCTTATTTTAATAAATTTTCACAATTTTTAACCCACTCATAGTTCTTATCAGGCTTATTTAAGAAATATCTATTCTTACCTGCCATAAACCAGAGAATATATAATGAGTCTGCGGGTGAGGCTGAAGCAGGATGATAACCCTCGGGAATAATAACTGTATCTCCATTTCTTACTGTATATGAATTATCAATAGATTTATCATCATTATATAAAAGTTGAATCCCAAAACCAGTTTCGGGACTTACTCTATAATGATAAATCTCATCCATTTCAACTTCTTCAGGATAGTTATCATAATCATGCCTGTGTGGAGGAAAAGCCCATTTGCCGGGCGAAAGAAATGTTTCTCCAATATAGAAATTTTCGGATTTCATTCTTTCATCTATTATAAAATACGCCTTTCTCTTCCAGTTTAAGACCCCGAGTTCATATTCTTTATTATCTTCAGGCTTTATCAACACAGGATTTGAGTCAAATTTAGACGGAGCAGAACAGACCGCTATTTCAAGATTTTCACTCAACGATTCAATCCTGTATTCATTTTTAGGAGGAAGATAAACCGCTGATGCTTTACTGGTAAAGATACTGCCTCTTTTTATACCCTTAAAACAAAAATCTTTTCCCTCGATGTTAAACTCTCCTGAAATAATAACAAAGGCAACTTCATATTTTCCGGTATCGCTTGAATATTTTTCATTATTATTCAATTTCAATATATCAAATTTTGCTCTTTTCAAACCTTTTTCTTCATCTTTTACAACACTTGTAAAACCATGCTTATTCTGATATTTTTTAAGATAACTCACATTTCCTCCTTATATTTTTTTATAAAATCAACTGTATCCTTATAAGATGGGATAGCTGTGCGAACCCCGAATTTCGTGCATTTTAAAGCAGCGACTGCCGAAGCAAATTCCAGGGCTCTTTCAAAGCCCATTGATTTTAAGTATCCATAAAGAAAAGCCCCATGAAATACATCACCTGCTCCTGTTGTATCAACAACATTAACTTTAAATGGCCCCTTTTCAATATATTTCTTGCCAATATATCCGTAATATCCATCCTTACCACATGTTACTATGACCAGCTCTGCTTTATATTGTCTTAATTTTTTTAAAAAACTATCTTTTTCATCCAACCCTGTAAACTTAATAGCAAACTCTTCAGATACAATTAAAAAATCTGTTTCTTTTACAATTCTTTCTATATTTGGTGTTATGCTTCCCCCATCAAGGCTAGTTTTTATTTTATTTTCTCTTGCTATTTTAATTGCTTCAATAGCAGCTAAATTTTCATGACCATCAAGGTGTATAACCTTTGCAGATTTTATTATTGACTTTTCTAACTTACTTAATTTCAATGGACTCTTTGAACCTAGATTCCATGCGATACTCCTTTTACCTGTTTTTTCTTCAACCCAGACAAACGTAACTGCTGAAGTAGTATTCTTTTCAACCACTACCCCTGACACATCTATATTTTCCTTCTTAAAATCCTCCATTATTTTTTTACCAAGATCATCATCTCCTACCTTTCCAATAAATCCAGCATTTAACCCGAGCCTGGCAGCAGTAAATATTGCTGTTGCGCTAGCACCTCCACACTGTTTTTTTAAATTTTTAATCTCAACTTTACTGTCTATTGGAATAAATGGGACTGTTCCGACATAGTCAACCGCACAAAATCCTATTCCTAATAATTCTGCATTACTCATTAGATATAAATTCTTTCATTTAAATTAATATTTCAACCACTGACCAATCTTATTTTAGTTCTAATTAATTCTATTAATTTCTCCCTTACAGGCCTGGTTAAAACATCAAGAGGGATAAATTTACCCTTATTTTCTATTTCAGATTTCACCAGTCCGTCTATGTAAAATTTCTGTAGCTCTGTAGCAATGTTTACTTTTTTTATGCCATATCTTATAGACTTTTTAATATCTTCATCAGAAAGCCCGGTTCCTCCATGTAGCACAAGTGGAACCTCTACCCTCTTGCTTATCTCTCTCAGCAAATCGAAATTCAATTCCG
>CAZGOR010000141.1:0-1712 GCA_964527875.1 uncultured Bacteroides sp.
CCTGGCACTTATGCTGTAACTGCAGTGGAGACAAACATTTTTGGCTGTCAGGGACCGGTGGCCGAAGCTGAAGTCCGTATTTCAGTGCCCTTTGTTGACATCGGCGATGATGTGGAAATTTGTCAGGGAGAAACACATACCTTCACAACAAATGAGACATTTGAATCTTACCTGTGGCAGGACGGCTCGACTAACCAGACACTCGTCGTGGATACAACAGGCTGGTATAAAGTAACCGTGAAACAGGGCACAAAATGTAAAAATTCTGATTCAGTGCATGTGACCATTATCATTCCTGATATTGCCATTGAACACATTTACAACCCTGTAACCTCGTGTGGACTTTCATCAACTGAGAACCTTGATGTGTATGTAATAAATACAGGCTCCGATACACTTACATCAAATGATACCATCACGTTCACATATCAGATTAACAGCGGGACAGTGATATCAGACACACTGTTTGTTGATAAAACAGTCCTGGCAGGAGATTCCATCTTGTTTACATCAGCCAGTACAGTCGACCTCAGTACTCCTGGCACCTATCATTTTATGATTATTGCCGGCCACAGTAAAGACCTTATTCCGGCGAACGATACGATTAAACAGACTATCGATGTATATGGTTACCCCACCGTGTCTCTTGGTTCAGACATGACCATTGATATAAGTGATACAACACTTGATGCAGGTGCAGGTTTCAGTGAATACCTGTGGCAGGACGGATCATCAGAACAATATTATACAGTGAACTACCAGAACCAGACACCGGATCATATTTATTCGGTCACCGTTACCGATGAAAACGGCTGCCAGGATTCAGATGAGATCCAGGTCATCTTCGACATATATGACATCGGTATCAGTGAGATCATCAACCCGGTATCTGCCTGTGTTTTATTGGATCAGGAAGAGCTGAAGATCAGGATAAAAAATTGGGGGACACGTGTCATATATAATGAAAAGATCCAGATCGTGGCAATTGTTGATCATCATTCCCCTGTTTTCGGCCAGAAAACCATCACTCAGGCAATGGCACAGGGTGATTCTATAGATTTCTCATTCGGAAGCCGATTCGATTTGTCAACTGAAGGTGATCATCCCTTCAGGGTGTATACAGTCTATGGAAAGGATTTTATTACAACAAACGATACAATTGACATGGTCATCAGTCACTATGGATATCCTGAGCCCGACCTGGGCGGTGTAAATGATACGCTCCGCACTTCCCTCCCACGTCTATTGGATGCCGGTGCCGGTTACGACCAATATATATGGAACGACGTAATAGGAAGCCATCAGTTGAATGTTTATGATCATGGCTGGTACAAGGTAGTGGTAATCGATGTAAACGGCTGCCAGGGAACAGATTCGGTTTATATTGCCCCGCCAACCGGTATTCATGATCTGAACGACCTGGAGCATAACCTTCATGTCTATCCCAATCCTTCAGACAACCATATATACATTGAATTGACCCTGCAGGACGAGACAGATCTCTGGCTGGAAATATTTGACGGCACCGGCCGCAAGATCATGATCAAACAATTCAAACAGGTGGACAGGATCCTGGAATCGATTGACATATCTCATTTACCTGAAGGTATTTATTATCTGAAGGTAAGAACAAAAGAAGCACAGGCTTTGAGGAAGATTGTTATTTTATAGGATTGGAAGTATTGCGGATTGCGGATTGCGGATTGCGGATT
>CAZGOR010000141.1:1812-9229 GCA_964527875.1 uncultured Bacteroides sp.
TTGTTGAGATTGCGGATGGCGGATCGCGGATGGCGGATTTGTTGAGATTGCGGATTGCGGATTGCGAATTTTAAATATTTTTGGTGGGACAGAGTATTTCAAGTATTAAATAATTATGATAATAAGCAAACGAAAATGGATAAAGAGGAATTAAAAAGGAGAACAAAGCAATTTGCATTGAATATTATAAAACTGGTTGAAAGTTTGCCCAAGACCAGAGTTGCCGGTGCACTTGGAGGGCAATTAGTACGGGCAGGGACATCAGTTGGTGCAAACTATAGATCAGCATGCAGGGCAAGATCACATGCAGAATTTATAGCAAAGATTGGTATTGTTGAGGAAGAAGCCGATGAATCAGCATTTTGGCTGGATTTATTAATTGATTCTGGTATATCAGTAAGTCAATTCACTAGGGATCTTCTTAAAGAAGCGGATGAACTAACTGCAATTTTCACTGCTACTGGCAGAACTGCCAAGCAAAACAGATGATATAGGATCCAGACAATACGTGTGTAAAAAATAAAACTAATTTATAAATCCCGTAACTCTAATCTCGCACCCGAAATCCGAAATCTGAAATCCGAAATCCGAAATACTGTTTAATTCGAATCAGTAGGCAGAATCGCAGGACTCACATCCCCGCTTGTCGGAATCCACACCACCATCTCCCCTGCCCCTCTGTTGGCCCAGGCATAATAGGGAATCATCATAAACTCCCCGGGCTCCTGAAGAACAATTTCACCCTCAGCAGTTTTTCGGGCTTTTGAAGCTATGCCGGTGATCACCTCCACACCATTAAGCAGTTCAGGGTCATAATATGATTCAAGTTTACTTTCCGGATCAATCACAAGATCCAGGACATGTCCGTCGGCTGCATCGGGCCATTCCGCACAATAAACAAGCGGCCCACGCTGAATGGCAATTTTGCCCCGGTCCTCTTCCACTTTTTCATTCGCTTCAATTTTTCTGACTAG
Source organism: uncultured Bacteroides sp. (assembly GCA_964527875.1). Taxonomy (GTDB): domain Bacteria; phylum Bacteroidota; class Bacteroidia; order Bacteroidales; family SM23-62; genus LJUQ01. Next base: position 2,787 of record CAZGOR010000141.1, read on the forward strand.
CATAGGCAGGGTCAGTTCGACTTCGTCACCGGTTTTCCATTTCTTGTTTATGATCATGTATCCTCCTTTGATCAGTTTGGCAGTCTTTTCTTCACCATTTACTTTCAGTATAACCTTATCATTCTTCTGATCTGTAAAACTGTATAAATCTCCCGGTATGGCCTCATTCCGTGCCCATCCGGGAACTCTCAGGTACAGCCAGAAGCGGGTGGATACCTCCGGATTAATAACCAGTTTCACCTGTCCATCCCATGGATAAGATGTTTGCTGGATCAGTTCAACCTGTTTACCATCCAGGTCAATACTGGCTGTATTATCTGCATACAGGTTCACATAGAGACGATCCTTTGTGGTGGCATAGATGTAGCCCGGGATAGATGGTATAAACCTTGTAATATTTGAGGGACAGCATGCACACCCGAACCATTCCTGTCGTTCTTCCCTGCCTCTTGATTCCAGCCGGTTCGGATAAAAAAACCTGTCCCCGCTGAGTGATATTCCCGAAAGAAGTGCATTATAAAGGGTCCGTTCCAGGACATCGATATATTCGATTTCACCTTTGTGTAAAAACATCCTGTAGTTCCAAAAGACATTGGCTATAGAAGCACATGTTTCGCAATAAGCAGTCAGGTTGGGTAATTCATATGACCCGGCAAATCCTTCATTCCCTCCTGTTGCCCCGATGCCGCCGGTAATATATATCTTCCTGTATACCACATCCTCCCATATCCTGCTGATCGCATCGACATAAGCCTTGTCATTGGTAAGAGCAGCCACATCGGCCATTCCGGAATACATATATGTTGCACGGACTGCGTGGCCAACAGCAGAGTCCTGTTCGGTGACTTTCTTATGTGCCTGGTTATATGTTTCTCCGTCCGGGCCACGGATATCGAGAAAGAATTTTGCCAGGTCAAGATATCTCTCATCTCCCGTAACCCTGTATAGTTTTACCAGCCCGATCTCGATCTCCTGGTGGCCCGGGTAATTCTCAATCTTTCCCCGGCCGAATTCCCTGTCAACCAGGTCGGCAGATTTGATGGTAATATCCAGGAAATCCCGTTTCTCTGTTGCCCGGTAATGGGCTACGGCTGCTTCGTACATATGCCCGAGGTTATAAAGCTCATGACTCAGGATATGTGTCTTTTCCCACCGTTTACTTCCGATCCAGGGATGTGAATCGTCTCCCATAATCGTCCTGATCGTAAAAATATATCCGTCATCTTCCTGGGCAAGCCCGATATAATAAATCAGCGTGTCAAGATAGGCTTCCAGTTCAGGATCTGGTGTTGTCTGTAATGAATAGCTTGCCCCCTCGATGATTTTGAATACGTCTGAATCATCAAAGGGATAAATGGAGCAGAACTCGCCTTCTTCCAATCCACCAGCGATTTTAAAATTTTTGATTCTACCGGTTTTTTCCGATTGTTCCAGAGCGATGGGGATAGTGACTTCATGATTCTTCCTGATCCTCGGTGCCCAGAAGTCATCTGTCATTTTTACACTCGTAAAGAATACAGGTTGAATGGGGTATTCTTTTTCTTCCGGTTTTTCTTTTTTACAGCCGGTTGAAAGCAATAGACCTGCAAACAGAAAAAGTATTATAACAAATGATTGAGTTTTCATGGTAAATATGTTATAATGATTTGCTGCAATAAAGTTAGTTAATTTATTCAAGTTGCGGATTGCATGGAGCATGGAGCATGGAGCATGGAGCATGGAGCCCCGATAAATCGGGATTCGTTCGATTTTGCATTTCGCATCGTAAACTTGCGAAATGCAAGTCTCACTGAATTGCAGGATGTCCATCACAAATGTGTATTTTAACTCATTACCAAAAAGGCCATGAAGGGGCCAAACTATGAATAGCCAGGGGTGAAAACTCCTGGTTACCGGATACAAGCCAATCCACAACCCTGAAAGCCTGCCTGCAGGCAGGCGGACACATTCAACCACTTGGGAAACAATGGCAAACACATAACCTTCACACACACCCGCCAAGAACCGGGAACTATTATTCCGGTTGTTAACCGGGGCAATATTAGTTTCCCATTTTAATTAATTCTGAGCCAGAATTATATGAATGAAATAGCTAAAGTACTTTTGCAAACAGTATTATTTTTTTTTCATTTAATTGAAATTCTCTTTTTTATTTTAGTATTTTTTACCATTCATTCTATAAATACACAATCATGAAAAAAATATATTTATTCTTCCTGCCAGTAACAGCATTATTTATTTTTCATCCCATTTCTAATGCCCAAACCATAGAGGTTTCGGGAGATATCACCGAAAACATTACATGGCCGGGTGATACGGTGAAAGTTACAGGCGATATTAACATCCCTGATAGTGTAACATTAACCATTGAACCCGGAACAAAAGTACTGTTTAATGGACACTTCACTATTTACTGTCAAGGCATTATCAAAGCTTCAGGCACAGAAAATGATACGATTATTTTTTCAGTTCCTGATACTACCGGATTCAGTAATATTAACTCCGATGAAGGGGGCTGGTGGGGTATTGGTTTTTATAATCTTGGAATTCAAAAACAAAAGGATACTTCAATTTTGCATCTCTGTAAATTTGAATATTCAAAAGACGGGAGTCTTATTGTTGATGGAACATCTGTAAGGGCTAACAACTATTCAAAACTGAAAATATCAAATTGTGTTTTTCAAAATAGTTATAATGAAAACGGAGGAATCATTTTTTGTGATAATTCAGATATCGTTATTGAAGAATGCCTGATAATAAACAATAGCACATATTTTGGAGCATTGTATATAGTATCGTCAAATGTTTTTATAAAGGGAAATACATTCTTATACAATAAAGCGAACTATTTGTACTCCACTTCATGTATACATAATTACGGAGGTAAGTCAGTAATTCTTAATAATTCTTTTTACAATAACTATGCAAAGCCTGTTTACCTGGATAATAGTTACATTGTTCTCATGGGTAATATTTTCAGTAATAATGACGGATATGCATGTCATATGATCCGCTCATCTCCTGTTATTATAAATAATACAATCACTAATAATGAAAATGGTATTATTTGTAACATGGATTCTGATCCAACTATACTGAACACTATAATCTGGGGCAATGGATCTCAAATTAATTTATCTGATTATGAATCAAATGCACAAATACTGTCCTGTGATATTCAGGATAGTATAAACGGTATTACAGGCTTAGGCCAGCCTGAACAATTTATTAACAATATTGACCAGGATCCGTATTTTGTTTTACCTTCAGCCGGCTCCGGTTCAGATTATCAGGGAACGGAAGCTGACTGGTCGCTGACAGACAGTTCAATATGCATGAATAAAGGCATAACTGATACTATCTTGATGAAAGATTATATAACCGATATAAGAGGAAATAAGAGGATACTGTATGGGCATATTGATATAGGGGCAATAGAATTCCAAAAAGAGAGCATGAATGTATCCGGGAATATTGACGAAAATACATTATGGATAGCGGATACTATAAAAGTTGCCGGTGATGTTATAATTAATGATAATGTTACACTGGAGATTGTCCCGGGAGTAGTGGTTCTGTTTTATGGTTATACGGGAATAGATGTTTATGGTACGCTCGTGGCAAAAGGAGTGCCCGGTTACCCTTTATTATTTACCACAAATGACACATCCGGTTTGTCAAACCAGTCTGATAATACCGGAGGCTGGGCTGGCATCAGGTTTAAAAGATATTATGATATATATGATAATGATACCTCCATTTTTGATTATTGTATTTTTCAGTACGGGAAATCGGTTATAGACAGGGAAAGAGGAGGAGCTATTCATATTGATAAATTCCCCCTGATAAAAATACTCAATTGCACATTCAGGGAGAATTATGCCCATACCGGGGGAGCAATATATATGAATGAAACATCATATATACTTATCAGAAATTGCATATTTGAATTTAACCGTGCCATAGGTTTTGGTGGTGGACTGTATGCAAGCAATTCCAAGCCAACCATTCTGAACAATATATTTGCTTTTAATCAGGCATCCTATGGAGGAGGAATATCCCTGGGAACCTGCCTGTCGAGAGTAATTAATAATCTGATATGTAACAATCTGGCCCTTGATATTGGTGGTGGTATTTATACACAACCAGCCGGGATGAATGAAATATTCATGAACAACATCATTGTCAACAATGAGGCTATGGGTGAGGGAATATATAGCCCTGGCGGTGGAATAAGTATTTCCCAGGGTGACTGCAAACTATTAAATAATACAATAGCTAACAACATAGGTTATGGAATTGAAATCGATGACGTATCACCCGAATTGATTAATACGATCTTATGGTCAAATGATCCTGGTCAGGTCAAAATTTATGGGAACACCAGCTTTGATCCTGTCATGAAAAATTGCCTGATTGAGGGCGATACAACGGGATTTCTAATTGTTCCCTATTCCGTGACGAAAATTCCCGGTACATATAGTGGTATAATTGATGAAGAGCCTCATTTCAAAATGCCTTCCCCCGGTGACGGAACAGATTATGATGGCCGGGAAGCAGACTGGTCATTAACAGATATTTCTCCTTGTATAAATGATGGTACATCTGTTTCTCCTTATTCTGAATTATATCCGTATGATCAGAAAAACAATTCCAGAATTTATAATGACACTATTGATATCGGTGCCCTTGAAAACCATGGAAATCTCCCGGAAATAATTATGCAGCCAAAAAACCAGTTCAAATGTGAAGGTGAAAAAGCTGAATTCAGAATTGGTTTAAAAGATACTGCCTGCTACCAGTGGGAAAAAGATGGAAAAACCATTCCCGGTGAAACCGGACCGGTACTGGTCATTGATTCTGTTACCATAATAAACCAGGGTAATTATCAATGTGTTGTATCCAACGCGTACGGTTCAGTATCAGGCAGCCCGGTTCTTCTCCAGATAACCGAGAAACCGGTATTCCTGTCAGAACCTGGAAATACCTGGGCAGAGGAAGGCAAAACTACAACTTTAACCACCTATGCGAAAGGGACAAATCCAACATTTCAATGGCAAAAGGATTCTTATGATATACCCGGCGGTATTACTCCGGAACTTAAAATCCTGAATACCGGCTACGATGATGAAGGAGAATATATATGCATTGCTTCGAATAGCTGTGGAGCAGATACCACAGCTCCTTCCACCCTGTTTCTTGCTCCCCAGATATGCATGGTCACCGTCAGTACAATTTCAGGCAATAACCTGGTGGTCTGGGAAAAGAAATCCAAAGCCCCGTTACAGGTATACAATATTTACAGGGAGAGTATTGCTGCCGGTATATATGATTTATTGGACACAGTACCTTACAGCAACCTGAGCATCTATGAAGACACCACAGCCGATCCGACCAAAAGGGCATATATCTATAAAATAACCGGCGTGGACACCTCGGCATATGAGACCGACCTTGACCTGTGCCAACCACATAAAACAATCCATCTGCTGGTATCGACAAACCCGGAATTGAAATCGACACAACTTGCATGGGATAAATACTATGGTTTCGATTATCAGACATATAACATTTATCGAAGCAGCACAGGAACAAATTTCACCGTGATCGATGCCATGCCGAGCACACTCAATTCATGGACCGATCCTGAACCTGTTACAGGTGAACTCTATTACCGCGTGGCTGTAGAGAAACCATCTCCATGTCTACCTGCCGGCAGTGGGAAGAAGGCAGAATCAGGGCCCTACTCCCATTCAATGTCGAATATGGATGACAACCGGCTGCAAGCAGGTGAAAATCCGCCGGATACTATCATACTGACCAATTCCAGCATTGATGAAAACAACGGGTATGGTATTTTGATAGGCCGTTTAAATACAAAAGACGCGGATTCCCTCGATACCCATATATACTCCCTGGTAAGTGGAGAAGGAGATGATGATAACATCAGTTTCACGATTCTGGGAGATATGCTTCTTGCCGCGGAGATTTTTAACTATGAATCAAAAAGTGTCTGTTCTATCAGGGTAAGATGTACGGACAAAAATAACCTGACCAGGGAAGAGACATTTACTATCTTAATTAATGATGTTATTGAAACAGGCCTGGCAGACAACCATTACTCAAACAAGATCCATATCTACCCCAATCCATTCAACAAATCCGCAACAATCATGTTCAATAATCCGGAAGGTTATTCATATTCACTCTACATCATGGATATCTCAGGGAAAGTATGCCGAATTGTGGATAATATAAAAAAATCAAGGTATGTTCTGGATAAAGCAGACCTGAAGGAAGGATTTTATTTTATTGAGTTGAGAGGACCGAAAGTTTTCAGGGGGAAGATTGTTGTTGAATAAAGGATAAGGAAGGAAGAAGGCTAAGGCTATGGAAGAATTGTAAATTGGTTTATTGGTAAATTTGTAAATTGGTATGTTTGA
>CAZGOR010000142.1:0-4396 GCA_964527875.1 uncultured Bacteroides sp.
ATATCTTTGTTAACTATTTTCAATTTTGAATTATGTCCGTCAATAAGGTTATACTCGTTGGAAATGTTGGGAAAGATCCCGAAGTCCGTTATCTTGAAGGTGGAACTGCTGTATGTTCTTTTCCTCTGGCAACCAGTGCGACATACAGGAACAGGGATGGTGAAAGAATCACCTCCACGGAATGGCATAATATAGTCCTGTGGCGGGGTCTTGCAGAAATTGCTGAAAGATATGTTAAAAAAGGATCCCAGCTTTTTATTGAAGGCAGGATCAGAACCCGTTCCTGGGATGACAGGGAAGGCAACAAGAGATATACCACCGAAATTATTGCTGATAATATGCAGATGCTTGGCAGGAGGCCTGATGATACATCATCTGATACCCAAGCTCCGTCAGAAGAATCTCAAACTGATGACAAAGTAGAGGAAACGCCTGACAATAAAGAATATACTGATACCGATGCCAGCACAAGTCCCGAGGAAGACGACGACCTCCCATTTTGATTGTATCAACTAACTTTATTCCCGGTTTGGAAACTTACCCTTACTTATTAATCATATTAACAGGTATTGATGCCATTGTTTACCCGTTCACACCGGGCATCCTTATTGCCCTTTTATGTGTGATCGTCTTGCTTTTTGGCTCTGCCATGATCTCCGGATCAGAGGTTGCATTCTTCTCGCTTTCACCTTCCGACCTGTCCTTACTGGAAGAAAAGGGTACAAAAAGATCACGGATGGTGCTGAAAACAATTGAGTCATCGGAACGCCTTCTGGCAACAATTCTGATCACCAATAATTTTATCAATGTCGGAATAGTGATCATCTCTGCCTTCGTGATGAATTCCCTGATCCATTTTGTCGATTCACCCGTACTCGAATTTTTATTCCAGGTTTTTATCGTTACATTCATCCTGTTATTGTTCGGTGAAATACTCCCGAAGCTTTATGCCAATCAGTTTTCCGCACCATTTGCACAGTTCATGATCAGCCCGATCAGGGTATTCGAAAAAATATTTTATCCGCTTGCTTCATTCCTGATCTTTTCCACTTCAATTGTAAAAAAAAGACTGGCCAGGAAAAAACAGAATATATCGATGGATGAGCTCTCTGATGCCCTGGAGCTTACAACAGAAGACATGATCGATGAAAAAAACCTGCTGGAAAGCATCGTTAAATTCGGAGATATCAATGTCAGTGAGATCATGACACCAAGGATCGATGTCTCTGCCATCGATATCCGGATCAGGTTAAAAGAACTCATTTCAACGGTTGTTAATTATGGATATTCCAGGATACCGGTCTATTCCGAAAATATTGACAATATCAAGGGAATTCTTTATATCAAGGATCTCCTTCCCCATTTCGGGAAAACAGATAGTTTCAAATGGCAGACACTGATCCGGCCGCCATATTATGTTCCCGATAACAAAAAAATTGATGATCTGCTGAAAGAGTTTCAGACAAAAAAGATCCATATGGCAATTGTTATTGATGAATATGGCGGCACCAGCGGCATCGTCACCCTTGAAGACATCATCGAGGAAATTGTCGGTGAAATCATTGATGAATCTGATGAAGACGAGCTTATTTACCAGCAGCTGGATGAAAAAAACTGGTTGTTCGACGGGAAAGTGGCCCTGAATGATTTTTTAAAGATCATCGACCTGCCCACTGATATATTTGACCAGATCAAGGGAGATGCAGATACACTGGCAGGACTGATCCTCGAGCAGAAGGGCGAAATGCCGTTATACCGGGAAAAAATCATTCTCAAAGATATAACCTTTACCATTGAATCTGTCGACAGAAGACGTATCAAACAGATAAAGGTGACGTTGTGAGGTCGGGAAAAATAATGGGGCGTGTTATAAGTATATGTCATCCTGAAGAACAACCGCGGAAGTGAGAACTGTCATCCTGAAAAACCAATCTCACGATGTGAGATATATAATAAATTGACATCATGATGTCATTAGCAACTAATAAGGCATCGTCGGCGATTTGAATTTCCCGGTTGAAAGCCAGACCTACATAAACTGCTTAACATGAAAACAGATTTCTACAATGCATATTTATATTCCGGTCCGATTGACAATCGGACTTTTCTGACATACATCTTTCACTTCCAGGTCCGATTAACAATCGGACCAACTAATATAAAAGTTCATCCGGTTTTCAACCGGATGTGAAACAGGTATGGGAATGATAGAAAAGTCCGGTTGTTAACCGGACACATTCCAATTACTTTTAGGATGATAGAAAAAGGGTGTGTCACAATTAGGTAAATTGTATGAAGAACGCAAAAAAAATATCCGTTATCCTGAAACTGCTGCCTGTCATCATGCTCCTTTCCCTTTCGCTCTGCAGAAGGCATTACACGCCCAAACCAAGCGGTTATATGAGGATTGATTTCCCCGAGAAAGAATACAGGATCTTCGATTCAGCTTATCCCTTTATATTTGAGTATCCCTCCTATGGCAGGATAGTACCTGATACCGGGAGGATTGCTGAACCATGCTGGTTCAACATCGAATTTCCACAGTTTGGCGGTAAAATACACATGAGTTATAAACCTGTCAGGAATAATATTAATGAATATATTGAGGACAGCAGGACTCTGGCTTATAAACATACCATCAAGGCAGATGCGATCAAAGAAACTGTTTTCACGGATGATTCTGCCAGGGTTTACGGCCTTCTGTATGAAATAAAGGGAGATGCGGCCTCCAGTGTCCAGTTTTACCTGACCGACAGCAACAGGCATTTTCTAAGAGGATCGCTCTATTTCAATGTCAGGCCGGATGCAGACTCAATGGCTCCTGTTATAAATTTTTTCCTTGAAGATATCACGCATCTTATTAAGACTTGTGAATGGAAATATCAATAAAAATTCGGAATTTTATCCACACAAACAATCCTGTCAATGGGTGTGATCCTGCATAAAAACCTTCCCGGCCAGTGTTCCCTGGGTATCTGGTCGATCAAAGAGGATTATCATGAGCTGTTATCCATGCTGACACTGAATGACATGGAAATGCTGACACTTCAAAGTTTCAGAAATATAGAAAGGAAACTTGAATGGCTCAGTGTACGTACATTGATGAATGAGATGGCCGGGAAATGTGTCAGGATACTCTATAATGCAGCCAGAAAACCATATATTGAAGACAATTCCTGTCGCATCAGCATCTCCCATTCACATAAGCTGACTGCTATTATAATGAGTAAAATCAAGAGGGTTGGCATTGATATGGAATATATGTCGCACCGCATCAATAAAATAGCAGATCGTTTTATACATAAATCCGAAAAGATCACCGAAGATCCTGATTTGAACATCATTCATCTCCATATTCACTGGTGTGCCAAAGAAGCACTTTATAAGATCTGTGATAAACAGGATATTCATTTCAAAAAGGATATTATTATAGATCGTTTTAATCCTGCAGATGAAGGTAAACTGAACGGACTGGTCAAAAGTGATGCAGGATCAGAAAGATTCAGCTTGAATTATTTCAGTATAAATAATTATATTGTCGTCTGGAGCTGTAAATAAAGGATCATGATATATCAGTTTATCAGTGAAACAATTGGTAAAAGGAAGATGTTCGCGCTTCATGTTGATCCCGACAAACATGATCATGCATCACTGGTAAGGGCAGCCCGGACTGCAGACCAATACCGGGTTGATTTTATCCTTGTGGGAGGGAGTCTTGTTACATCTCCTGTCGACCATACTGTGGGCATTCTTAAAAAGGAAACATCCAGGCCGGTTATTCTTTTCCCCGGCAATGTCCTTCAGATCTGCAGCAATGCTGATGGTATCCTGCTGCTTTGCCTGATATCGGGCAGGAATCCGGAATACCTGATCGGCAATCATGTGATTGCTGCCCCGTTACTCAAACAAACCAATCTGGAGATCATACCAACGGGATACATCCTGGTTGAGAATGGCCGCCTGACCTCGGTCGAATATATCAGCAACACCAAGCCGATACCTGCCGACAAAGTTGATCTTGCCGTAGCCACTGCCATGGCAGGTGAAATGCTGGGTCACCGGTTATTATATCTTGAAGCTGGCAGTGGAGCAGCCGAACCTGTCAGTACAGACCTTGTCTCCGAAGTAAAAAAAAGCATCAGCATACCCCTGATCGTTGGAGGAGGCATACAAGAACCCGGCCAGATCAAAGCCCTTTATCATGCCGGGGCCGATATCATAGTGGTGGGAACTGCCGTCGAAAACGATATCAATAACCTGAAGACCCTTGCAGAAGCGGCAGCGTCTTATAAAGAGGGGTTGTAATGCAGACATCTTAAATTATTTAAACATTATGTTATCATTTTCCCTGAAAGGGAAAAATTTAACAGCACAGGGCAACGCCCTGTGAATAAAT
>CAZGOR010000142.1:4496-9193 GCA_964527875.1 uncultured Bacteroides sp.
ATTTTCCCTGAAAGGGAAAAATTTAACAGCACAGGGCAACGCCCTGTGAATAAATGGCAGTGTAAATACAGAGCCCTGAAAGGGCGAAATATAATACGTTTATTAATACAAAAAACAAACAATAAAATGCCACAATCATTATCAAAGGTTTATGTCCATATCATTTTCAGCACCAAGCTCAGAAAACCATTCATCACTAAAGACATTCAAAATGAATTATATTCATACATTGCAGGAACTTTAATAAACCTTAAATCAGATGTTTTAAAAATTAATGGCATTAAAGACCATATTCACATTTTGTGTACACTTCCAAGAACAATAACAATTGCAAAGCTCCTTGAAGAAATAAAGAAATCATCTTCGAAATGGATAAAAACAAAAGGATCTAATTGGTCAAGTTTTGCATGGCAGGATGGATATGGAACTTTTTCAGTAAGTAGTTCATTAATTAATAATGTGATTAAATATATTGAGAATCAGGAAGAACATCATAAGAAGATTAGTTTTCAGGATGAATTCAGGGAATTTCTTAAAAAATATAACATTGATTATGATGAACGATATTTATGGGATTGATATATCGCCCTTTAAGGGCTCAGAGATTCGTGCCACATCTTTATCACAGGGCGTTGCCCTGTGCTGTAATATCATGCCCTTTCAGGGCATAAATGGCGGTAATCAGTGAGAGCTCTTTTCTTCTATCAAAAACATATTTCTCACTCCACAAGCTCCAAAATGATCCCTCCCGTCGCGGCATTGGGCCTGGAGATATTGAGAAAATAAGCCAGGGTAGGTACAATATCCACAAGATTAACAGGTCGGTTTATCGTTGCACGGTTTATTTTCCATCCGTACCACAGCAATGGTACATGATTATCACCGACATAAGAGGAATGGTATGAGGAATTATTGAAATTTTTCTCTGTCCAGCCCGGTGCCAGGTTGATGATCACATCACCCGATCTCTTCTGGTGAAAACCATTTTGTATATTCCTGAAAATCCCATCAGAAAAATTGGTTGTCTGTAAAGTATGGGACGACACAGCATTGGAGATCCCTTCAAACTGAAGGATAAATAACACCACTTTTTCCTGAAACTCTTCAAGCGGGATTCGTGCATCTTCAATGAGTTCATGATTAAGGTATAACTGCTGGGCATAATAATACTTGATCCAGTCACCCTTGCCATAAATAATATTCAGATAACTGGTCAGAAGAGAAATGGCTGCATTCGAACTAAATTCTCCCGATGGGATCCGGTGCTCTTCAAGGTAAGCTGGATGATATGCCAGGCCATGGTCGGCAGTAAGGTAAATCAGCGTTTTTTCCTTCCCGACATATTCATCAATGAAGTTAAAGAAATGTTCCAGCTCACGATCGAGCCGGAGGAGGACATCTTCCATCTCCACCGAGTTCGAACCGAAAGCTTTTCCGATATATTCGTTGACTGAAAAGCCGATGGTCAGAAAGTCCGTGTATTCATCCTTCCCCAGCTTTTCACTGATAATTGCAGCAATTGCCAGGTCTTTGGTGAAAACATTCCCAAACGGAGTATACTTAATGATATCATAATCTATTCCCTTCTTACGTGTTGAGCTCAGCTTTTTAAGGTCATAAGGAAAGACATATCTGCCATTCAATCCGGTTTCAAGCTTGTTGGTGTCGGAAACACTTTCGGTATATTCTGCCAGGGGAAGAATCGTCTCCCACGTTCTCGAAAGGTAAACATCCGCCAGCTTCACCTCATTGAACTTCACAACCCAGTCAGGTAAGGAATCCACATAATAACTGCTTGTCACCCAGTTACCCGTCTCACTATCAAACCAGAATGCATAATCTGCCGCATGTCCGGCAGACAGAATGGCTGCATGGTTGTCGAGCGCAATACCGATGACCTTCGTTTTGTTATTATTTGCAAGCTTCAGTTCATCACCAATCGTTGAAGCCAAGAGTTTACGCGGAGAGTATCTCCCCGATTCATAGCTGCCGCCAACAGTATTCACCTTGTCATCTTCAACACAGTTTATGATCTCGTCCTGAAGATTTACATACCAGCTATTCGAAATAATCCCGTGATGCGATGGCAATGCACCGGTAGATATGGTTGCATAACCCACTGCTGTTTCATTGATCAGAAAATTATAATTCGCGTTTTTGCATAAAGTGCCCCCCTGTACCATTCTCTTAATCCCACCATCACTGTATTTGTCCCAAAACCGGTATATATAATCATACCTCATCTGGTCGATGACGATCCCAATAATCAAAACCGGCTTCTCAGATGGTATCTTCGTGAGATCCTGGGCACTGGAAGTTATAAGCGAAATGAATACAAATGCCGGGATCAATATTATCTTAGATATTTTCATTTTGTTTGAGATAAATAATTTTATTTCTTCGGATAGGTATATCATAATTTAAATCCACGTCATAATAAGAATCCATGTCATCCTGAAGCACCGAGCTTGCGCGGCAAGATTCATAATAAATTGACATCTTTGATGTCATTAGCAACTTGTTTCAGGATGACCTTAAGTTCTGATTATGATATAGGCTTTATCCAACATCATTTTATAAGTTATAACACACCCCCGAAGCTTTCTTCATTCGTTTAAGAAAGTCATCTTTTATCAAGCTTCAAATATAACTTTATATTTTTTGCGGTAAACAGGCTCTTGACAAAAATCCTTCCCTCACCCGATCTTTAGTACCCTTATCTTCCTTATTCCGGAAGATCGTGTGATCTTCAGGATATAAAAGCCTGGGCTCAGACCGGAACCATCAAGAATGATATGATTATAACCACCGATGAGTGATATACTGCTTTCAGTAATGATCTTCCTTCCTGCGGGATCGAACAGGCCGATACTGATTTCATCAGGAAGTTCGGACCATATATCAATCGTCAGCCGGTCAAAGAACGGATTGGGGCCAATGGCAATGGAATCTTTTATGATTATATCGTCCGGAACAAATGGAAATAAAATAATATCCAGCTCTATTGATTCCAGATCAGAAACATGGATATCAGTCAGAAGTGTATCATTGTATCCATATGCCGATATCAACAGGTCATATATACCCTCACTGATCAGCCGGTAATACCTGCCCGTGATGCTGTCTGACCAAACGTGTGAGTTCCTGTCGTCATGATCCTCTATCCAGATCATTGACCTTACCGGCATACCGGTCTTACCATCGGTAACCTGTCCCATGATACCATACAGGCATTCCTCCATATAATTCAATAATGAGCGGTAGTTGTATTCCCATAAGTATGGAAGGGTATCGGCAGGAGGAATCTTATCTGACGATAATTCAAGTGTGATCTCCCTCCCGTTCAGGAAATAATTAACATAATCCTGTCTTCCTCCCGATATGCTATACCAGGCATAACCATTGGTGATACCATTATCAAATTGGGTCAGATACTGATCGTTATAGAGGTGTGCCGTATCAGCATATTGCCTGCTAACAAACCAGTACCATTCATCATCAGGATGTGGTTCCGGCCATGTATCCCATGGATAATTGACCACCTCCGCACCGGTATGGATATTTGCTGACATGACCAGGTGAAGAGATTCCATAAATGACATCATAGCCAGGTTTTCAGGCTGATAATCAAGGCCATCAGGATGCATGCCTTCATCGGGATCAGGATAATTCCTGTTCAGGTCGGCAGCATTTTCATTAAACCTGGTGGCACCGTAAATGGTATCATTCCCCAGGTGATATGTCCCGTCAGGATTGGCCAACGGGTTGATCCATATCTGCAGATGATCGATCAGGTTTGTCACTTTTTCATCCCTGCCATAATTGTTCAACAGGTAATCTATTAGTCTGAGCATCAAGATATACCCGGTTAATTCATCACCATGCATGGTGGAAGTATAAAGAAAATCAGCTTCATCTTCATCAAGACCAACATGGTCTGATATCTTGACAACAAGGATCCCGCGGTTATTTATACTGAAGCCGATGGTATCGAGGTGGCAGATCTCCGGAAAGGAATCAGCATATCGGTGCATGAGTGCCGAATATTGATCGAACGTGGGATATGAATCCCAGTCAGGGCCGGGAAATTCAGCCTTTTCCATCCGGATAATCCTGGTAAGTGAAGGGGGTATCTCAACATGATAGGTGATATTCCGGCTGTTCAGTTCCTGCAATCCATTCCTGTTCGCATAAACATATACAGCTCCGGCTGAAACATGATCAACCGAAAGAAAAGCTGACAGATCATGTAACCGTGAAATACCTGTAAAAGGAATATTAAGGTATACTTCTCCCCTCGAGTTAATGTATTCAAGGGCTTTTTGATGTTCATCCAGGCTCTTCTCCTGGGCACATATATCGATCTGTACGGATAAGGAGATGAACAAGAGGATGATCAACCGAAGGATAAGACTGGGTGGGATGGGATTCTTACATTTACACATTGAACCGGATATATATGACATCTCCATCCTCAACGATATAATTTTTTCCCTCAACGAAAAACCGCCCGGCTTCTTTACATGCATGTTCAGATCCCAGCTTATAAAGATCATCGAATTTTATTATCTCGGCACGAATAAATCCACGTTCCATATCACTGTGTATGATTCCTGCAGCGCGCTGAACATTTGTGCCCCGCTCTATGGTCCAGGCTCTGACTTCTTTCGGATTATGAGTAAAAAATGATATCAGGT
>CAZGOR010000143.1:0-2829 GCA_964527875.1 uncultured Bacteroides sp.
TGATCAGTTGTGGCGGTCCACAAAAAATGGCTGATAATGCCTCACTTGTTAAGTATACAGTGACGCCTGATCCGCTTGAAACACATGGTGGTACAGTAGCTTTGACCATTGATGTCAACTATCCGGAAAAATATTTCCACAAAAAGGCTATTGTCACCGCAACCCCTTACCTGAAATATGAAGCAGGTGAAACAGATCTCAACTCGGAGACATTGCAGGGAGAAACGGTGGAAGACAATTACAAAGTAATTTCATACACTTCAGGAGGAGGCTTCCAGTATTCCGATGAGGTTGAATATACACCGGAAATGATGAGATCCGAATTGATGGTGCGGGGTGAAGCAATAGTTGGTTCCAAAAGTGTAAACCTTCCGCCTGTGAAAATTGCTGACGGGATCATAACAACACCTCTTCTCGTTTGTAAGGATCCCAAGCCGATATTCTTCGAACACAGTTTTAAAAGAATTGTTCCCAAATCGTATGAGGCTGATATTCATTATGTTATTAACAGATATAATGTCAGAAGTTCAGAACTCAGACAGGATGATATTGTTAGCATGAAAGAATTCATTAAAGAAGCCAATGAGAATGAAAGAATTAAAATGAAGGGAATAAATGTATCAGCTTATGCATCACCTGATGGCCCGGTAGATTTTAATACAGAGCTTTCTGACAACAGGGAAGGTTCTGCAACAAGCTATCTGAAAAGCGATATGAGCAGATCCGATATTGATATCCCTGAAGATGAAGAATTCTTCTCATTAATGTCGACACCCGAAGACTGGGAAGGATTTAAAAAATTGATGGAAGAATCAGATATTACGGATAAAGATCTGGTATTGCGGGTCCTTTCAATGTATTCCGACCCGGTTGTCCGTGAAAAAGAGATTCGTAATATAGCTGAGGCATTTGAAGAAATGAAAACAGAAATCCTCCCGAAATTAAGAAGGTCGAGATTTGCCGTAAATGTTGAAAAAACAGGTTATTCTGATGAAGAACTGGTTGAATTAGTAAATACAGACCTGGATACACTCGAACTTGAGGAACTTCTTTATGCTGCCACACTGGTTGATGATGATGCTACAAAACTGAAAGTATATAATAAGGCATTTGAGAAATATCCTCAGTGTGTCAGGGCAATCAATAATGCAGGATGTGTGATGGTTTCAATGGGCGATATAGCCGGAGCTAAAGAAGCTTTTGAAAAGGCAAAGGAACTAAAGGATCATAATATTGTAACAAATAACCTTGGTGTTATTGCTATGTTAGAGGGAGATGTTGAAGCAGCTCAGGAATTATTTACCTCTGCCCTGGGTGCAGGTGATGAAGTAAACTACAACCTGGGAATTATCAAGATCCTCGAAGGTGATTATGAAGCTGCACAGAACTATTTAGGAAATACCATCAATTTCAATTCTGCACTGGTTAAATTACTGCAGGGTAATAATGCTCCTGCTGTTGAAGTTCTGAGAAAGATAGAGGATGGTGATGCCAAAGTTTACTATCTGATGGCAGTTGCAGGTGCAAGAGATGCCGATGTCGAACTCATGTATAATTCCTTAAGAACTGCTGTTGCCAAAGACCCATCCTTGAAGGAACGCGCTTTAAAAGATGTTGAATTTTATAAATTCTTTGAAGAAGATTTGTTTAAGGAAATAATGCAGTAATTACTTGGATTATATAAAAAAAAAGCGATCCGCCAGTCATAACGGATCGCTTTTTTTATTGATTCCAATTGAATTGACTGAATACCTCCCATAAAACCAATCCGGCAGTAACTGAGATATTCAGGGAATGTTTTGTGCCTTGCTGAGGGATATCCAGACTAATATCACATAAATCTATCACTTTCTGATCGACACCACGAATTTCATGTCCGAAGATGAATGCATACTTTCCTGATCGATCTATCCTGAAATCCTGAAGAGGAATGCTTTCCGTGGTTTGTTCAACAGCAACGATTGTATAATCCTTCTGCTTCAGCATGAATACCAGATCGATCGTGTTTTTGTAGTAATACCAGTCAACAGATTCAGTTGCTCCGAGTGCAGTTTTGTAAATATCCTTATGCGGTGGTTTCGATGTGATACCACACAGATAAATTGCTTCAACAAGAAAAGCATCAGAAGTCCTGAAGACAGATCCAATATTATGCATACTTCTAACATTGTCAAGGATAACAACAACCGGCGTTTTATTTGCTTTTTTAAATTCTTCTGTTGTCAAGCGTCCCAGTTCACTGTTTTTTAATTTTCTCATAAGGTTATTCCTTATAAAGACGGGATAGTGTCACAGTTAACTTTTCACACAAAGTTAATTACGTTTTGTGTTTTTTTAGTTTTCTTTTTGAGGTTTTAACCTATTTTTATGTATCGATCCGGTTTACCTCCTGGCATTCGAGGAGTCAGGAGGACTTTTCTGTTGTTCTCCACGCTGTCGGAATGTGTCCGGTTAACAACCGGACTTTTCTGTTACATTCCGGGAGTGGACAACTGTCGGTTAACAACCCTGCCTGCAGGCAGGTACATCCTGCTCACGAATGTTTGCGTAGCAAACATTTCACGAATTTACCAATCTACAAATTTGCTTAAAATTTATACTTTTATACCGTTAGCTGAAGCTGACGGCAATTGATTCCTTCTCACTTCCAAATCCTAACTTACCCTACTCCTTACACCATGCCCCCTGCTCCATGCCCCCTGCTCCATGCACCATGCTCCATGCACCATGCACCATGCCCCCTGCTCCATGCACCATGCTCCATGCCCCCTGCTCCATGCACCATGCTCCACGAAACTTATATTCATTTATATTTTGAAGTAAAAAAAA
>CAZGOR010000143.1:2929-9169 GCA_964527875.1 uncultured Bacteroides sp.
CCATGCACCATGCTCCACGAAACTTATATTCATTTATATTTTGAAGTAAAAAAAAATAAATATATTAGATGTTGTTTGATTTCTCAAATACAAAGCTATGAATATACATGAATACCAGGCCAAATCTATCCTTAAGCAATATGGTGTACCTGTCCCTGAAAGTATTGTGGTGAGTGCTCCTGAAGAGGCTGTTACAGCTGCAAAAAAGATCCGGGAAAAAACCGGAACCTCCACATGGGCGGTGAAAGCTCAGATTCATGCAGGAGGAAGGGGAAAGGGGGGAGGAGTTAAAATAGCAAAATCACTTGATGAGGTTAAAAAATATGCATCAGATATTATCGGTATGACGCTTATCACTCATCAAACCGGACCGGAAGGTAAAAAAGTTTTGAAAGTATTGATTGAGCAAGGTATCTATTACGAAGGCAAATCTGATATCCGTGAATTCTATATCAGCCTTCTTTTAAACAGGGCTACCAGTAGGAACATCATAATGTATTCTACAGAAGGAGGAATGGATATTGAATCGGTTGCAGAAAAGACGCCTCACCTGATTTTCAGGGAAGAGATCAATCCAACGGTGGGGATCCAGCCATTTCAGGCCAGGCGCGTGTCTTTTAACCTGGGCCTCAATGGTGAAGCGTTTAAAAGAATGACACGGTTCGTCACTTTTCTTTATGATGCTTATATTAAATCAGATGCTTCCCTGGTTGAAATTAATCCGGTCATTAAAACTTCAGATGACCTGGTCCTGGCAGCAGATGCCAAGATAAACCTTGATGATAATGGTCTGTTTCGACATCCTGACTATATTGATATGCGGGATATTACTGAGGAAGATGAATCAGAAGTAGAAGCAGACAAATATAACCTGAACTTCATTAAACTGGATGGTAATGTCGGATGTATGGTTAATGGTGCCGGGTTGGCAATGGCTACCATGGATATTATTAAATTATCCGGTGGCGACCCGGCTAACTTCCTGGATGTTGGAGGTACTGCCAATGCAGAGACTGTGGAAGCCGGTTTCCGGATCATTCTGAAAGATTCGAATGTTAAAGCAATATTGATTAATATTTTTGGCGGGATCGTTAGATGCGATCGCGTTGCCCAGGGTGTTGTGGATGCTTATAAATCGGTTGGTAATATTCATGTCCCGGTAATTGTAAGACTCCAGGGAACAAATGCAGATGAAGCGAAAACACTGATCGACCAGTCGGGACTTAAAGTCTCCTCTGCCATAACCTTACAGGAAGCAGCCGATATGGTTAAACAGGCTGTATAATCGGTGTTAAGATTAAATAAACAAAAAATTAATATAAGATTAAAACGATTCCCTGCACTACATCATATTTAATAACAAAAACTTAAAAAAGTAACATTCAGGAAACATCAGGTTAAGGTAAAATTAAAATTTATATAATATAAGGATGATCTGAATGTCCCGGACATATTGTTATTTTGCGCCTACCAAGTAAAGAATATCATATTATTATTCTGATTTTGAAAAGACTGAAATTGTAAGATTATTTATGAGAAGACCTTTCCTGCTTCTTACCTTTATATTTTACACAATTGATGTATTTACTCAAACAGGCAGTTTAACCGGAAAAATCATTGATTCAGAAACCGGTGAGGAACTGATCGGAGCAGCTATTGTCATTCAAGGTACAACAACCGGTACTATAACTGACCTCAAAGGTTCCTATGTTTTGGAAAATATTTATCCCGGCTCCTATAATATAGTAGTATCATATATATCATATGATAATGAAATTATCACTGTTGATATTAAGGAAGGAAATACTGTAAATGCTGATATACAGCTAAGACCAGCAACAATTGGATTAGAGGAAGTTACTGTAGTACAACGCAGGAGAACGAACACGGAAATCTCAATGCTCTCGTCTATTAAATCTGCAAATCTGATTGTGAGTGGCATCAGCGCGCAACAAATCTCGAAAACCCAGGATTCAGATGCAGCAGAAGTGATCCGGAGAGTACCTGGAGTTACAATTACAGAGGGAAGATTTGTGATTGTCAGAGGATTGATCGAAAGATATAATTCTATTTTATTAAATAAGGCTTCAGCCCCAAGTTTTGAATCGGATAAAAGGGCTTTTTCATTTGATGCCATGCCGAGTGGTATGATTGAAAATATTCTTATATATAAAAGTCCTGCACCTGAGTTGCCTGCCGATTTTGCCGGTGCTGCTATCGATATCGTCACGAAAAGTGATGCCGACGAAAACAATTTAAAGCTTTCCTATACTGCCGGTTATACCCAGAATGCATCATTCAATAAAGATTTCCAGACATATGAAGGTGGTCGGTATGATTGGCTTGGGATTGATGATGGAACACGCGTTATCCCTGATATAGTGCCTTCTGCAAATGAGTTCGATGAATTGTATGTCTGGCCGAATGTGGATGAATATCGTATGAAAATAAAAGAGATCACCAGAATATCACGGGCTTTTAATAATATCTGGAGTCCTGCATATGCCTCCCCCTTTCTGGATCAGAATGTTTCTGCAACACTACAGAAAAGATTTCTTATCGGAAAAGTTTCTTTCGGGAATATTACTTCATTACAGTATAAACATTCAAATTCTTATTATGACATAACCAGAAGAGAATATTATATCCATGACCCTGTTCTTGATAGTACCCTGATGAATTTCAATTTTCAAGACAAAAGATCAGAAAAAGATGCAGATATCGGACTTATTCATAACTGGAATATTATATATGGGAAGAATCAGAAATTAAAATTTTATAATTTCCTGAGTAATATGGGGAAAAGTATAGCCTCAACCCGCGAGGGAGAAGATTATTATGATGTTGAGACAATCAGGGCAACCAATTTAAGATACAACAGCAGATTTATTTATTCAGGCCAGCTTGCAGGTGAACAAAAATTAAATAATGATCAAACAAATATCAACTGGCTGCTTGGATTTGCTTATACAAAAAATAAAAAACCGGATGACAGACGATTATATTTTGTAAAAGATCAAGATGAAAATTATTATCTGGAACTTCAGAACCAGTCGACAAATGTTAAAAATGGAGGAAGATTATTTATTGATTTATTTGAGCGTATTTATAATGCAGGTGTTGATCTTGAACATGAATTGTATCCGTTCATTGAAGGACCTGCCTGGGCAATAAAAGGTGGCTTTTTCTATGAGCATAAATACAGAGAGTATAATTCCCGTTTAATCGGATTGGTAACTCCTCGTCCCCAGGTGGGAGTGAATATATACCAGCCCCTTGAGGAAATATTCAGGGAAGAGAATTTCTTTTTTGATACGACTAATATACGGAAGGCAGGACTTGCATATGACGATGCAACAAAAATTAAGGATAGTTATGATGCTGAAAATAAATTATTGGCAGGATACCTTGGTTTGAAAATGTCGTTTTTCGGGAAGATTAATATTTATGGAGGTGCAAGGATCGAAAAATATGACAGACTTCTGAGCGGATTTTATACTAAAAGTATCGTGACAGATACACTTGATATTCTTCATGACACATTGAATATCTTCCCCTCTTTAAATCTGACATACAATCTTAATGAGAAACATTTATTCCGTTTTTCATATGGAAAGACTATTAACCGTCCTGAATTCAGGGAGATGTCAAATACAGATTATGAAGATTTTGATATGAACCTGATTGTTCATGGGAATGATACACTCAGGGATGCCTATATTCAGAATTATGATCTGCGCTATGAATGGTACCCAAGATTGGGGGAAATGATCAGTATAGCACTGTTTTACAAAAAATTTAAAGATCCTATAGAACTTTTTCTTATTCCTTCCGGTACAGGATATGATTACAGGCCTTTCAATACCGAAGAGGCGTATAGTGCAGGTATAGAGGTAGATATCAGAAAAACTCTTGTTGAATTTGAGGATGCGGCAAGCTTCCTCAGTCAATTGAAGAATCTGACAATTATTTTCAATACTTCTCTAATAAAAAGTGAGATTAATACTGAAAAAGGTTTTGCCAGGGAAAGATCACGTATAATGCAGGGACAATCCCCATATATTATCAATCTGGCATTATTCTACAACAATATGCGGCATGGGCTATCGGTTAATCTTGTCTATCATAACACCGGCAAAAAGATAGCTTTTGCAGGTACTCCGTTAAATCCGCATACATGGGAACTTCCGAGAAACTCACTCGACCTGACAGTAATTAAAACCATTGGTAAACGCATTGACTTAAGGTTCGGTATAAAAGATATGATCAACAATCCCGTTCGATTTGTACAATATTTTGGATATGATGATAATATTGAAGTTGATACGTACCAATGGATCCCAAACAGAAAATTGTCTTTTGGGTTATCAGTGAATCTCTGATACTGTCTGGCTCTCACATAATCATTATCCTTCCTTAAGATATAATTAACAATTACACTTTTAACTTAACAATAAAATAAAAATTATGAAACATAGACTTCATTGGGTCAGGTTATATTTGCCGGTGTTGTACTTATAGTTAAACTTTAAACTTTACAATTATGAAAAGATTTTTATCACTTATTATTGCATGTGTATTTATTACAGTTTCTTATGCTCAAAACACAATTGATGATTCATTCTTCGAAAAAGTGGATTACATCGGTGCTTTTGATGGTATTGATGACTGGACAGCCGGATGGACGGAATGGGATCCGGTGAATGTTACCTATCCCGATCCGACAGCTACAAAAGGCAACCAGGAATTTTCAAGGGCTACCGGTGTGCACATTACAGATGATGAGACCTGGAGTGGCGTGCTGCTGCTAGATGGCTGGGTATATGTGGATGACGGAGCCACGTTAACCATTGATCCTGGGACGATCATCAGGGGCACGAACAAGAGTGCACTGATCATTGAACGAGGGGGTAAGATCATGGCTGTTGGTACTGCCGAAGAACCCATTGTGTTTACATCCAGCCAGGGAGCCGGATTAAGGTATAACAGTGACTGGGGTGGACTGGTTATATGCGGGAAAGCACCGAATAATATAGACGGAGGAGAAGGTATTGCAGAAGGCGGGATTGAATCGACCTATGGTGGCACCGACCCACATGATAACTCAGGTATGCTTAAATATGTGCGGATAGAGTTTCCGGGATATGAAGTGGCTACTGGTAAAGAGGTTAATGGACTGACGCTGTGTTCAGTAGGCGACGGTACACAGATCGATTATATCCAGGTATCCCATTCGGGTGATGATGCATATGAGTGGTTTGGCGGGACGGTTAATGCCAGGCACCTGGTATGTTACGCAACGGAAGATGACAATTTTGACACGGATCTGGGTTACAGCGGAATGGTACAGTTTGGTTTGATAGCCCGTGACAGTATGATCGTTGACACGGATACTGCCAATGGTTTTGAATCGGACAACGATGAGCCCGGTTCATCCAACACGCCATATACTAGTGCCATCTTCAGCAACATCAGTGCTTTTGGACCGGCAGCATCAGCTTCTGCACCACCAAAACTCAAGGATAAGCATGCAGAAGGATCAACCATGCGGCTCAGGAGAAATTCGAGGCTTCAGGTATATAACTCTGTTTTTGCTGGCTGGGGAAGGGGATTTCGACTTCAATCAGAAAAGTCGTACAATGCGGCACAGCATGATTCACTCACAGTACAGAATTGCATGATTGCGGGTGTTCGTGGAGTTTATTTCAAGACCGATGCATCTGCCGGCGTAAGTGCAGTACGTGACTGGTTCATGGATGCAGACAGGAACAATGATACCCTGGCAGCCAATACAGACCTGATGATCACCGATCCGTTTAATTATACGGCAAGGAACTTCCTTCCAATGCCAGATTCCCCGGTTCTTACAGCTTCATACTGGTATACCGGACCCAGTGCAGTTCGCGATGTTAAAAAACCGGTTTATAATACAATGATATATCCTAATCCGGTATCCCGGTTCGCAACTGTGAAGTTTGAAAATCCATACAATAAAAATCATACCTTCATAGTTTATAATATTGCCGGACAGTCAGTAATGATCATTCGTGATATCACCAGTTCAGAATTTACTTTTGAAAGAGGGGATATGAGAAGCGGAGTTTATATTTATCAGTTAAGAAGTGAGGATGAAAATAATGTTGGTAAGCTGATCATAAAATAAAATATTCTGAATCACAAAAAGGGGAGACTGTCTAAAAAGTAGTATAAACCACAGAGTCCACAGAGTTTTCACAGAGT
>CAZGOR010000144.1:0-9134 GCA_964527875.1 uncultured Bacteroides sp.
CATGCTCCATGCTCCATGCTCCATGCTCCATGTTCCATGCTCCATGCTCCATGCTATACCAAATCTATAACACCTTTCATTATAAAGCGTGGCTGATAAGCAAATGATTTCATCGATTCAGGTGTTGTTATACCACTGAGTACAAGACACGTATCGATTTCCGCTTCTATTCCGGCAACGATATCCGTATCCATCCGGTCGCCAATGATAATTGTTTCCTCCCGGGTACAATTCAGTTTTTTTAATCCTTTTCTCATCATCAAAGGATTGGGTTTACCGACGAAATAAGCACTTTTTCCTGTTGCAAGCTCAATAGGGGCAATCAGAGCTTTTGTTGCCGGGACGATACCATTTTCAACCGGTCCGCTCACATCAGGATTGGTTCCGATCAGTTTTGCACCCTTCATGATTAGATTTACTGCATGTTCGATCTTTTCGTAACTGTAAGTCCTTGATTCACCCATGACAACATAATCAGGATCGATATTATTCATCGTATAACCAACATTGTAAAGGGCATTGATCAGGCCTGCCTCACCAATAATGTAAGCGCTTCCTTTGGGTTTCTGGCTGGCCAGGAACATGGCGGTTGCAAGGGCACTGGTAAAAAAAACATTGATCTCAACCTCAATACCAAGTCTTTTGAGTTTTTCCTGAAGTTCTTTCGGTGTCCTTTCACTTGAATTGGTCAGGAAAACAAATTTCTTATCTTCCTCTTTAAGCCACTTTACAAATTCACTGGCACCGGGCAGCAATCTGTTTCCGTGGTAAATCACCCCATCCATGTCGATGATAAAACCGTTTTTCTTTTTGATTTGTTCAATATCTTTTTTCATAGGTATAAATTCAAGTTGCAA
Source organism: uncultured Bacteroides sp. (assembly GCA_964527875.1). Lineage (GTDB taxonomy): Bacteria > Bacteroidota > Bacteroidia > Bacteroidales > SM23-62 > LJUQ01. The sequence continues at coordinate 858 of CAZGOR010000144.1, forward strand.
GTTATCGGATGTGTGTTGCAAAGACGAACAAATGTATTGGAATCAATTAAAAAATTATTAAGGCTTCTTGTAGATTCGTGCAGATTAAAACGCTGATTTACGCAGATATTTTTTAAAACCAATGCTTTAAGTTCTGTAAAACATGCGAGAAATAAAATTTATTTATTCATACAAGATATAAAAAACTAGTTGTCATACAACTTCGAATAGTTCGGTTATGTTATTACGCTGTATAAGCTTGCGAAATAACAGCCTCACTGAACAAACTGCAATTTATAACCAGCAAGTTAAGTTAATAAATTAAAATTTCAGATTGATAGCGTCTGTTTATTTCTTTACAATATTCTTTTGCTTTCAGGATAATTGGTTTCTCATTTTCGGGATCAAATTTGCAAATCTCAGTGATTAATTTTTCAATATCAGGTGTAAAATATTTATAAAACGATTCATCAGCAGGATGGTATTTACCTTCATGATCTTTTTTCCTGAAATAGAAACCATATACCAATGCAAAAAGGATCTTTTCGTATGGCAAGCAGAGATGCAGGGCTTCCCTGATGGGTGAGACCATCCGGTCATCAGGACCCAGTTTCCTTGTCAGGTCGCAGCCAACCCGGAAAACTGTGTCTTTTAATGCCCTGTTACGAAACCTGTGTATAAGATCATCAGTATGTTCCTCCAGTTCAGTCATGCTAAACTCTGCCGGGTATAACCGGAGTAATATCTCTGCCGATTCCAGCATGGTGGAACGGACAAGATTTCTGATATATTGATCCTCAAGAATTTCGAAAAGGTATGTTTTTCCCGGATGCTTAACAAATCCGGTATATGCTGATGCAGCATGTCCAAGGTTGTGAATAAATGATTTTCTGTCTACCCAGGCTTTCATATTATCTTTGGGAGAAAGCCATGACAGATCAGGTATTGGATTTCTGAATCCTTTTTTATCAAGGATCAGTGTATTGTAGGATTCGGCAAAGATTTGCAGTGGATCTTTTCTCAGGTCTTCACCGGTCATAAACGGGACCATTTTACCAATGCTGGTTTCGATAAGACCAGCCATCCTGTCAGCAGGAAAATTTTTTCCAAGTATACGGTGTAATTCATCACGGAAATATCCGGCTCCGTTTCTCATGTTTTCTGCGATGATAATATCGAGAGCGCTGTCGGGAGCTGTCTTGTATCTTGTATTGAGGCTTTCAGCAATATAAGGTAGAATTGCCGGTAATGCAGCCTGACCTGCTGAAACTGCCAGGATGGTTGTTGAAAGGATTTCCTTTATGATCAGTTGTTTGTCATTAAAGTGTATAGCTCTGACATTTTTGATTGTAAGAATCTCTTCCTTTTTTCCCTTGATGATGACTTTATAACTATTATGCTTATTCAGGAGGTTGGTCAGTTTTTTGTTGATGTCTATAAAAACTACCTCGTATCCTCCTCTGCTAAAGATTTGGCCGATGAAAGAACGGCCGATCCTGCCGGCGCCAAATATTACAATTTTTCTCACAAAACTTGATTAGGTAAAATTCCGGATCTGTTTTCTGTAAAGTTTGCAATAGGATTTAACAAGATTCAGTTTTTCTTTTTTTCTTCGTTCAATGTATGTACCGCCCATATGATAGCAGGCAAATCCTCCCGATACGATTCCCCAGGAACAGGCTTCTACCATATCAAGATGACCCGGCTTCGATGTTGACATTTGCCAGGCAACAGATGCAATAATTCCCCCAACAAAATTGTCACCACAACCTGTTGTGTCGCCCTTTATTTCTGGATTATTTTTAAGATCATTGACAATTGCTTCAGAAACGGGTAGTTGTGTGACAGGTAGTTTTTTAAATAATCTGCCATCCGAATATACCCAGACAGGTAAAATACCATTTGTAATGACAAAAGAGCTGACTCCCTTTTCAGCATAAAATGATGCAGCTGATTCAATGTTGCCAGTCCCGCTGATTTTCAGAGCTTCTTCGAGGTCCATCAGTAATATGTCAATGTGTTTGAAAGATTCTTCTGAATCACCCAGGGGCCATTTTTTCCCCGGATTGGCTTTTTCACTTCTGAAATCGTAGACTGTATTGACAATGGTAATACTACCAGCATCTTTTGACTTTTTCAGGGCTTTATTCAGATTATCATGAATGTTTGGAACGACAGCAGTCCCACCAAATTCAATAATGTCTGACCTGAAAAAAGAATCATCAAGATTATCGGGAGTCAAATACCATGCAGCACCGATATTATTTATAAAGGTTCGTTCACCATGTCCTTCATGCCAATTTGGATCTGAAAAAACATATGTGTATGGTGAAGGTTGATCTACCCGTTTTATCCTGGTTGTGTCAACTGGTGTTTGATTGATGATATCAAGGATTTGGTCTCCTGTCTGATCATTTCCCAATGATCCATAGAAATGAACAGAAGCATTTTCATGAAGTATTTGTGCAGCGTGGATAAGAGCCACAATCGATGGTCCGCCGATATTATATTTATCAGGATTACAGTCACCAACCAGTTCTTTAAGCACATCATTGAACTCTTTGCCTGCAAATTGTTCAAATTCTTCTTTAAAAACAAGCCGGCCGGGACTTAATCCGCCATCACTTTCTTTTTTTGAGAGGTATTTTGAGAATCTGTCTCCTTTGAAATCAACACCTGAATACAGATAATCAAGAAGACAACAACCTGTGCCGGATATTTTAATCTTTCTCATGAATAAAATCAGATGTAATTGGGATAATCAGAAACAAGCAGGTGTATTGGATTTTCATCCTCTACAATACTGGGAAATCTACCGATATCATCTGTAAAACAATTGTCTGTCTTATCATCATTGACTGAACTGACTTCACCAGCCAGTACTTTTCCTTTTTTCCCATAAAAACGGTGGGCGAGATAAGGAACCATGGTAATACTTTCTCCGGGTGTCAGAATTTCCTTATCACCTGCATTTAAATCTACAGTTATTCCATCTTTACTTATGCTGAAAGGTTTATCTGTAAGTTGCCGGTTTTCGTCTGCCAGGTAAAGCTCAAGCACAAGATTTCCGCCTCCCCTGTTGATGATATCCTCTGTTTTGGACCAGTGGAAATGCATGGGAGTTGCCTGATCTTCTCCGACAATCATGATTTTTTCGCAATAATTCTTTGTTTCTTTATCAAGTGATCCATTCCTGATAGTGAAAAGTACAAGGCCGGAACTTTGGAAATCATCTGTCCCGAAATCGGTAATATCCCAACCCAGCTGGTGGTCGATTATTTCATTGCAGGTTTCGTATTTTCCTTTCCAATCAGCTGGTCGCCAGAATGCCCATGGTGGCAGGTGAAACTGACATTGAAGGAAGAATTCTTTGGCTTCCCTGATGATCTGGTTGATTTCACTGCGTTTCATATATGCTGGTTTTTAACTGATTTATAAACTTACACAAAATATCAATTATAATCTGTACCCTCTGTGGTTTAATCTCACATTAAAAGCTCAAAACCCGGTTTCCCAATTGAGAACTGAAAACCATTTAACCCGGTTAGCAACCCGCAGAACTTCACACACAATACCCATAACCCACTACCACCAGGAACCAGCAACCAGGAACCAAGAACCATTTATATCCCCAGCCGGTTTTGCCGGAGTTGTTCATTATATGTATAATTATTTATTATCCGGTGTCCTTTGAGAGGCATGATTTTTTCATGGATAGCATCCAGGATCCAGCTTTCCTGGGGGAAAAAGTGTTGTTCCATTTCATGAGCCGGGACGATCCAGTTTCTGGAGCCGATAACCACAGGAGGTGCATCGAGCTCATCAAATGCAAGTTCAGTAATTGTTTGTGCCATATCTTTTATGAAAGAGCCCCTTGATGATGCATCACTGGCAAGGAGTATCTTTCCCGTTTTTTTCAGGGATTCCAGGACAGGTTCATAGTTGAACGGAACAAGGCTTCTGGCATCAATGATCTCTGCGGATAAACCATATTTTTCTTTCAGAATATCTGAAGCTTTCAGTGCTGTATAAAGTGTGGCACCGATTGTCAGGATTGTAATATCTTTCCCTTTCCTTTTGATATCCGGTTCTCCGATTGATATTTCATAATATCCTTCAGGGACACCGTCTTCATGGAACCATTCCCCAATATCGTATATTCTCTGGCTCTCAAAGAATATAACCGGATCTGTTCCCTGCAGAGCTGCATTCATCAATCCTTTTGCATCATAGGGAGTGGCCGGAAATACAACCTTCAATCCGGGAATATGTGCAACAAGCGATGTCCAATCCTGGGAATGCTGAGCGCCGTATTTGCTGCCGACAGATACTCTGACTACCACAGGCATTTTCAGGATATCTCCGCTCATAGCCTGCCATTTGGGTAATTGATTAAAGACTTCGTCACCAGCCCGGCCCAGGAAGTCACAATACATGATTTCTGCGATTACCCGTCCGCCAGCCATTCCGTATCCTATTGCTGTACCGACAATGGCACCTTCAGAGATTGATGTGTTGAAGAGACGGTGGTAGGGGAGAGCCTCAGTCAATCCACGATAAACAGCAAAAGCACCACCCCAGTCACGGTTCTCTTCACCGTATGCAACAAGAGTGGGATCTTTATAAAACCTGTCCAGAATGGCTTCAAAAATCCCGTCACGCAATTGAAATGCTTTGGTTTTTGAGAGAGGCTTTCCGTCTTTATCCAGACCAAACCGTTCCTTCTTCCTGATTTGCTGAATTCTTGGATTATCCTCTAAAGGTATGAGAACTTCGGGTTTACCTTCTGCCATCTTTTCTATTGATCCATTTGAGAACATGACTTTACCAATCGCATCGGGATCAGGATCAAGATCCAGTCGGGGTGAGATATTATCATCTATTGCCAGCTTTAAAATTCTGGTGATGGTATCTCTTGTCCATTGCCTGATCTGATCAAGCTGATCCTGATCGGTAATACCGGCTTTGATAAGCTGTTTACCATAGCAGATAAGAGAATCCTGTGATTGCCATGCCTCAAGTTCTTCCTTCGAACGATATGAAGATGCGTCGGAAGGGGAATGACCACTGAAACGATAAGTCAGGGTATCAAGCAAGACGGGGCCATTCTTCTTTTCGAGTATTTCTTTCTTGCGTTTAAATACGTCAATGACCGCAAGGGGATTGTAACCGTCGACACGTTCAGCATGCATCATCTCCGGATTAATTCCTCCACCTACTCTGGCAAGCATACCATATCCCATGGTCTCACCACTTGTTTGTCCACCCATTCCATACTGATTATTAATGAAATTAAAGATTATAGGGAGTCCTCCGCGGTAAGGTTCCTGCCAGAGGGTTTTGAACTGATCCATTGTTGCAAAACAGATAGCTTCCCAGACCGGACCGCATCCCATTGATGCATCACCAATGTTTGCTACTACAATCCCGGATTTTTTATTGACTTTTTTATACAGGGCAGCACCGACGGCAATGTCACCTGAACCACCAACGATAGCATTATTCGGATATATACCAAAAGGAGGAAAAAAAGCATGCATGGATCCGCCCAGTCCTTTATTGAAACCATATTCCCTCGCAAAGATCTCGGCCAGTGTGCCATATAATAAGAAGTCTGTTGCGAGTTCCTTAACACCATTTTTCTGATTCTTTTCAACTATTTTCAGTGTGGCACCATTAAAATATTTCTGCATGATATCAGTGAGATCATCTTCGGATAATTGATGAATGGCTGAAAGTCCTTTTGCAAGAATTTCCCCGTGACTCCTGTGAGAACCAAAAATAAGATCATCTATTGTCAGATTGTATGCCATTCCAACTGCAGCAGATTCCTGTCCGATAGATAAATGAGCCGGGCCAGGATGATTGTATGATATGCCGTGATATTCCCCGGCTATTTTGATCTGATTGAGCATCGTTTCGAATTCACGGATCAACTGCATGTCCCTGAAAATCCTGACAAAATCTTCCGTTGAAAAGTTTACTTTTTCTTCTTCGATTGTTTTCTGATACTGATTAACCGGAATGGTACCAAAGGTGATTTCTCCTTTTTGTCTGATAAGTTTCGGATCGATTAATAATGATTTGGGCATCGTATAAATTGTTAAATTAATGAGACTACACTTTTATGAGCTGCAAGCGAAATGAAAGTGTTAAGTCGAATTAATCCCGAATCCGCCAACTGGCGGATCGGGATCTCGTTGTTATTAATGGTTAAATGGTTAAATGGTTAAATTGTCAAATTGTTGTTTTCTGTTAAAGTTGTATATTCTCTGTGTTTCTCTGTAAATCTCAGTGGACCTTTGTGGTTAATCCCACTCATTACTCAAACCCATACTAATCCCGAAAATTAGCAATCAGCCTGAGGCGGATGCAGTTTTTCGGGACTGAGAACCGAGAACTGAGAACTGAGAACCATTCATCCCCTGAATGCAAAAACAGTTTCCCTTAATATTTCTGATACTGTCGGATGTGGGAAAATGATTTCCTCAATATCCTGAATTCTCATTTCATTTTCGATCATCATACCAGCACCGTAAATCATTTCTGAAGCAGGATTACCGATCAGATGGACTCCTAAAACATTACGGTATTTCTTGCCAATAATGATTTTTGCAAAGCCATTTTTTCCTTCATTTTCAGCAACGAAGCGTCCTGAATAAGCCATAGGTAATTTTCTGACTTCATATTCGATATCCTGTTTTTTTGCCATTTCTTCGGTCATTCCGACTGTTGCGATTTCCGGACTGGTATAGACAACCCATGGAATAGCTTCGTATCTCATGGTATCTTTTTTACCAATGATATTGTTTACCACTACTTCAGCTTCACGATATGCTGTGTGGGCAAGCATTGAAAGACCATTCACATCACCAGCAGCATAAACATTCGGAATATTTGTACGGCATTGATGATCGGTTTTTATTCCGTTGTCATGATATTCAATACCCAGATTTTCAAGTCCAAGGTTTTGTGCTGATGGTTTTCTTCCAATGCATATGAGGAGGTTCTTAAATGGGATCAGGTTTGATTCAGATCCGTTTTTTGTAACCAGGTTCTTTTTTTCAATTTTAGCAACTTCAATTCCAAGTTTGAATTCCACATTATTGGCAGATAATTCTTTTATTAGCAATTGACTTAAGTCCCTGTCAATTCCCGGAAGGATATCGGGCATTAATTCCACGACCGTAACTTTTGTTCCCATAGTGGAAAAGAAAGCTGCAAGCTCAATCCCTATATAACCTGCTCCCAATATGGTGAGTTCATCCGGCAGTTCTGACAATTGAAGAATTTCACGGCTGGTATAAAAATTCCGTGATTCAAGTCCTGGAATATCTGGTATAATTGGTTCCGAACCGGTGGCAATGATGAGGTTTTTGGCATGAAATTCATTTCCGTTTGATTCGACGATTATTTTATCCTTTGTTTTGCCTTTGATGAAAGCTTTTTCATAGACTATTTCCACACCGAATTTCTTCAATGTATTTTCCACCCCACCGACAAGTTTTTTAACCACCTTATCTTTTCTTTCCATGATTGCTGATGAGTCATAATGGATGTTTTCTGCATATATCCCGTATTTTTCTCCATCTTTAGCCATTTTAAACAGTTTGGCAGTATAAAGCAATGTTTTGATTGGGATGCAGCCTTCATTCAGACATACTCCGCCAAGATATTCTTTATCGAAAAGGATGGTTTTCAATCCCGATTGTCCGGCGCGCTCCGCAGCTTTATAACCTGCAGTGCCGGCGCCGATGATTATTAAGTCGTATATTGTTTTATTCATTGATAATTTATTTGCGTTGTCGTTATCTTTCTTTTTTGTTGTCTCTATAGTTCCTATTGTTCCTGTTGTTCCTGTTGTTACTATTGTTATCAATACCGATGCACGAATCAGAAATCAGAGAGAAAGTTGTCGTCTTTATATTTTTTTCCTTTATAGCTTGTACGAGTCAGATAATCCATCATATTACTTATTTTCTTGCCCAGTTGATAAGTCTTATCCAAATATTCTTCAAGTTCCTGTTCCTTGATATATTGTCTATCGAAAGACCTGTAAAGTTGTGATCTTGTTTCACCGCAAGAACCTTTAGCGATAGACAGAAATTGTTTAAATTCCCTGTTACCTCCTCTTTCAAAACCTTCTGCAATATTGTCCATAATTGAACCACTGGATTTCCTTATCTGGTCTTTGAGAGAAAAATCCTTCATAAAGTTTTCGCGCAACGTTAATTCAAAAATTTCTTTACATAGATGTCTGGCCATTTGCCAAATTTCCAAATCCTCAAATCTTTTAAT
>CAZGOR010000145.1:0-9124 GCA_964527875.1 uncultured Bacteroides sp.
TCTTATAATCAATAATACGGACTTCATGATCCCTAATATCAATCCGGTCTATCTTCCCGCCAATCTCTACCTGTATAGCATTATCTTCGTTTCGAACAGGAAAACTATATGTATATTTTCCCTCCATATTAATAATCCTGAAAGGAGCATAAGCCATGTCTGTTTTTTTATCAGAAACAGATATTGTTCTATGATTTAACGGATGATCACATTTCTGCCCAGAATTTCAACCTTATTGATGTCTTCAGAAAAATGATACTCCTTCTGAAATGCATACCTGATCGCACTGTCAATGATTTGTTTATTTTTTAACAGTTCATCAAGCGATTCAGCAGTGATAGGTAATGATCCAAATGATTGATAGAGTTTGTTTATCGCTGCATGCAGCATATTGCCAAAAAGCAGCTGATCTACCTCTTCGGTTATTTCTTCCGGTTCCTCCAACTGGGCAATATAACGGAAATAAAATCGCAAACCGCAATCTACATAAACATTTAAAGCACTGGGCGACAGAAATCTTTTGTTCTGTTCACCTGAAATATACTCATTGAGGATCATACCAATCCGTCTATCCTTATGAATAATCAGCGGCCTTTCAGAATTGGCCTGAATATGATAAGCAATCACTCTTTCATTCAGGGAAAAACCAGGATCAAACGATAGCTGGTGAATAAACCCCGACTTCTCACCTTTTGACAATCCCTCTGTTTTACTGTTATATAACAGATAAATATTTTCTGCCCGTTGTATCAGCCTGTAGAAATAATAGGCATAGATCGCATCCTGGTGTTCAAGTGTCGGAAGGTTGAAACCATAACGCAAATGATGAGGCAGAAATGAATGGCTGACCGGTGATCCCGGGAATATATCCTCATTCATAGAGAGGATAATCAGATTTTTAAAGTCAAGTCCCCGGGTTTCGAGCACACCCATTATCTGTAATCCGGCCAACGGCTCCCCGCTGAAAGGAATACGTGTATTCATCAAAGATTTTCTGAGTAACCGGTATAACGTACGGGTATTAAAATGTATATTGCTCTTATCAATAATCTCTTTTAAACGCTTGATACGTATATAAAGCTGAAATAAAATTTCATTTTCCAAATCTGCCTGGTTGTGACCCTGACCGGCATTTCCCCTGGCTAGAATTTCAAGGATATTTAGCAGGTAATCAGGTATTTGATTTACTTCATCAATCTTTTTGAATATAGAACCGGGAAGAAAATCCTGACTAAGTTCTTTATCTGTTATATATACCTTATTCCTGCTGGTTATCTCTCTGATCAATCCGGCAATTTTTGATCCGGATCCCTGGTAAATCAGGGGATGATTGAGTATTGACAATACATCACGATGATAAAACCTCCACTGCCGATCGTTATATTTCCGGCAATTATTCTGCAAATCTATGATGTGCTCAATAAGGCTGTATACAGGAGTTTCATTTACAGGATAGCCCATCGTGATATTATATTCACCTATAGATTCAGGCAACGAGTGCAGTACAGGTACCAATAATTCTTCATCAGCCAGAACAATAGCTGTTTCGTGAGAGATGTTGTTAATATCTGCCAGTAATTCCGGTAACATCTTTGCCTGGCCAACAGCAGATGGTACCGAAATGACCCGGATATTTTTTTTCTCCGATAAGCTGTTGCGTATAAAATCCATATCCACAGAACCAAATTGGCTGATATTATGACGGATAAATCTACCGGCTTCATGATTCTTGTTCTTCAGGTAATTATCATCATAATCCCAATAAAACTCTGCCATCCCTTTTAATGCAAGATGTTTAAAAAGTACCTTTTCACATTCATTGAGCGCATTGAATCCAATGAAAAAAAATTTCATACCCGGAATGGACAAAAGATTATCCTTATCCAGATTTTCTGCTACATCCCGGTAAATCATTCCTTCATAGCCTGTTTTATGATTCTCAAGCTTTTTCCTTAATTTGCTATAAACAGCATATAATATCATCCACGTTTCCATGAATTCACCCTTATGTTTGCTTTCCCTGCCAGATCCAAAACTCTGCCAGAATCTTCTGATCACTTTGATCTGTTCTTCAGTCAGATAAGAAAACTGATCTTCTATTGATCTCAGCTCAGAAATATTCCGGAACAGATCGTATGCATCCACGAGGTATTTATCTATATCGTTAAAATCAACAATCATGATTTCCCCCCAGAAATAGAAATCGTCAAAACTTTCCTGTACATGTTTTTCCTGGCAATAAATATCATAAAGTTCGAAGAGAATATCCAGTTCATCGGCAGGCTCAAGATCGGACATCTCAACCATAAGATCATTAATAGTAAAAATCCTTGGAGACCAGACGGGTTTATCAGTCAATGCTGACAGATATTTATTAAAAAACAATCCTGCCCTGCGGTTAGGAAAAACCACACAGCAGTCCTTTAACTCATCAGCATAAGTTGAATAAAGATGTTTTGCTATTTCTTCAAGAAAGAAATTCAATTGTTATTCAGTAGTTAATTCAGTTGTGCTTCAGTTGTTGTTTTGTTAGTTGCACTTGTCTTTAGGATCAAGTCATTCCGAAAGAGCGAAGCCTGCCTTCCGTTAGGCAGGCGACTGAGGAATCTCCCAGGATCTGACAAAGTCGCTTGTTATGAGCCGTTAATGGTTTTGCTCCAGCGGCTTGAATGATCTGTTATGATCCAAATCCCGGATTGTTGATTGGTTCTATGAGTTCCCTCCTCGCTTCGCTCGTCGGGATGACTTGTTTCTGCACGAACCTTCTTCCAATTATAACCAATGCAACCCTGTAACCTATTGACCCTGTGACTTGCAAACAAAACTTATATTCCTTCGGCTGAAGCCGACGGCAATTGATCCTGTAACCTTACGACATGACATACTCCTAACTTCCTGTCTTACTCCTTCCTTCTTCCCTGAACTTCTTCCCCTGCCATGTATCATACTTCTCCAACAAATTCTCAAACCGTCTTAAAATAACATCATATCTCAGGCCCCATGATGGACTGAGCAGATAATCCGGATGTGCCTCTCCTGCGATTCGTTCAATAACAAATTCCGGATTGAGGATCTCCGCGATCCGGACCATCAGATCAAGATATTCTTCAATTGAATACAATTTAAAATCATCCGGACTTTTTTCATATTCTTTTGCCATTAAAGTATCCCTGACAATCTGTAAATGGTGAAACTTGATATTATTCAGTGGTAATCCGGAAACGAATTTCAATCCTGTTATGATTTCGGACTCAGTTTCTCCCGGCAATCCGACAATGAAATGTGCTCCCTGCCTGATTCCCCTTTTTGCAGTCATTTCAATAGCCTTTATTGAATCCTCGAATGTATGTCCCCTGTTCACTTTGTCCAGTGTACTATTCTGACAGGATTCAATGCCGTATTCAACGATGAGATAATGTTGTTCTGACAGTTGACTGAGATAATCAAGTAATTCATCCCAGATGCAATCAGGACGCGTGCCAATCGCAAGACCAACCACATCAGGGTACTCCAGTGCTTCCTCATATATTGTCTTTAGTCTGTCAAGATGATCGTAAGTATTGGAGTAAGCCTGGAAATAAGCCAGGTATTTATGTGTTCCCCTGTATCTTTTCCTGTGAAATTCAATTCCTTCCCGAAGCTGTTCTGTAAGGCTTTTACCGGGCTGACAATAAGAAGGATTGAATGCATTGTTATTACAAAAAGTACAACCACCTCTCCCCTTTGTTCCATCTCTGTTTGGACAGGTAAACCCGGCATCGATGGCTAATTTTTGTACACGGCTTCCAAATAGTTTTTTAAAATACCCGGAATAGCTGTTAAACCTTCGTGTATGTCGCCAATAAAATTCTTGCATGATCAATCAGTAATCAGTATGACCTCCTTATTTTTAATATAACAGATATAACCTTTCACATTCTGATGTCCCATTTCCCTGATCAGTCTGATATATTCAGACATTTGTAACTGATGCTCCCGGAGCCTGTATACCCCGAACTTATAATCAATAACAATAACCTTGTCATCCATGATCATTACTCTGTCGGGACGTCGCACATTTCCGTCACTCACAAGGATATCCCGTTCATTGTATACTTTCCATTTTCCTGAAAACCAATCTTTTACAGGATCAAGATTTAAAAATCCCATGATCTCACTCCGGACAGATTCCAGTTCTGAACTATTTAATTTGCCTTCTCTCAATGCTTTATTGAGAGCCGGATCAAGATCTTCCAGTGTATTCATATATTGCAGGATCTCATGCATAAATTTGCCATAATTGACTTTTTTGTCAGCATCGGGATCCAGAAAATCCTTCCCATGCCAGCGTACCCGTAAACCAATCTTTGATTGAATATTTGAGACTGATTGGGTAATGTATGTTGTGGCAGGAAATTTTTTCTCTGTCAGGGGGATTCGTTCCACTTCACCCATTGACCATGTAAGAGATACTTTATTGAAATATTTTATCATTCCGGTGTCATCCTTTTCATTCATAAGTAACAATCCCAAAAGGTCTGAAATATTCCGGAGCCGTTCATGTTTTTCAGGTTCATATGGAGCTATGGCAAAAAGGCTTTCCCGGGCACGCGTAAAAGCAACATACAGAAGGTTAAGGTGATCTACATGTATCCTGAATCTTTCCTGATGATATTCATCTCTGAAAATCGTATCCTGTAATCCTGATGAATATCTTACCGGTACCATAACAAGGTCGTTGAAAGGAGGCAGATCCGGCTTGCACCAGAGAATGGGTTGTATGTTGTGATCAAGATTCCAGTCACAATACGGTACAATCACAGCCCGGAACTGAAGCCCTTTCGCTTTATGTATGGTCATAACCCTGATGGCATTCTGATCATCAGATGTACTTAATGATTTATCTGAACCGTAATCGTCCCACCAAAGAAGAAAAGAATTTATATCGGATGGCCCGGTCGTGGTGTAATCCAGAAGTACATCCTGAAATGCCTGGATATAAGGAAGCTCCTGTATCCTTTCATTTAATTTGAACAAATGAATGATCCTTTCACTGGTTTCTACCAGGGAAAAGTAACGAAGCTCATCTGAAATCGAGTCAAAGCCGGCAGGTAAATATTCTGAAAATTTTTCAGGAATCTCAGAACCTGCAGCCTGAAAAAGGTCAAAATGATCGACAGAACCGATGTCATGCTTCAGGTATCTCAAATACTCGTTCAGAATAACCGCTTTATTGATCCTGTCCTGTGGATCAACCAGATACTTCATAACACTCACAATCAACCTGATTGCCGAAGATTCTGTAAGATAAAGCAGCTCATTCGAGATCAGATCAAAGGAATAACTTGTATTTCCTGATTTTGTCTTATAATCCAGGAGGTATTCTGTTATTCTCTTACCCTCATCGCCTTTTCTGACAAGAATAGCAATATCGCGCGGTTCATATCCTTTATCCTGAAGCATCATAATCATCTTCACAGCCTTTTCATCTGCTTGATCCTGCCAGGTTTTGCTATCATCACCGGGAAGGAAAGAAACTTCAACATAACCACCCTGTCGTGCATGTACAGAAGGTAATTTCTGTATTACATCCGAATATGCCTTTTTAAACCTGTTTGTCAAACTATCTTTGTTTTCCGGGAATTCATTGATGTCCTCAAACTTCCCTGCAATCAAATCCCTGGCTGACTGAAAGAGTAAATTATTGAACCAGATGATATTTGCCTTGCTTCTATAGTTCTCATCGAGACTCCTGACTTCCAGCATATTCTTGCTGAACTCATTTTCGATCCCCTCTGAAAGAATCTCCCAGTCACTATTACGCCACCTGTAAATAGATTGCTTAACATCTCCCACAACCAGGTTCGCCATGTTACCGGCAAGGCTGTTCGCCAGGAGAGGCCGGAAGTTCTGCCATTGCAGCCTGCTTGTATCCTGAAACTCATCAATCATAAAATGACTGAAATAATTGCCAATTTTTTCATAAATAAAGGGAGCTTCATTATCACCTATGATCTCTTTCAGAAAATATGCCGCATCAGAGAGCAGGAATAAATTTCTTTCATTCAGATATTCAATAACTTTTTTAGATATATCCGTCAGAATTCCGAGGGAATAAATAAACTGGCGTGTGTACTTAACAGAGTTATAGATCATATAGTACTTGCTCCAGAAATTTATGATCTCTTTAAGATTATGATTCAATCCTGATTCATAAGTCCTGATAATCTCTGCTTTCAGGTGTGAAGATTTTGGATACCATGCATCGGGATTATCACAACACTTTATAACAGAATCACCCGGCTCTTTCATAATACCTTTCGATATTTTCAATAAGAAACCAGCCGGTCCCCTATCCTTATTATAGAAGTCATCAGGTGTAAGACCAGCATCATTTATTATTCTGATGGCACCTTCACCCAGATCTTTCAGGTGATTTTCAAACCATTGTTTATACTTGAAGAGTCTACTTTCATAGCGGTTTATGCTTTCCCTGTCCTTGAGCTGGCTGATAAGTTCTGCACTTGATTCACGGAATCGTTCCCTGAATAATTCCTGCGAGAACCGGAGTATATCGTTTTTCAGGTTCCAGTGCAAACCATCCCCGATCTTTGAATCTGCAAAACGTGTCAGCCAATCGCGCAGGAATTTATCCTGGTCGGCTTCGAAAAGAAGACGGTCAACCGCTTCTTCCAGTACACGGCTGTCATCAAGTTCGATATTATATGCTGCCTGCAAATGGATCTCGCGGGCAAATGAACGAATGACACGTTGAAAAAAACTATCGATGGTTTCTACATGGAACCTGGAATAATCATGCAGTATCTGCTCCAGTATGCTTTTTGCGGTTTTTCTTAGCTGTTCCTCATTATATATTTTTGTCTCCAGGAATTCATTCCTGAAATTTGAATTCCCTCCTTCTGCTAACGCGTAAAGCTCACTCAAGATCCGCTGTTTCATCTCTGCAGTGGCCTTGTTTGTAAATGTAACTGCAAGGATACTTTTATATTTACCCGGATGCTGAATAATCAGATGAAGGTATTCACGGATCAATGCATGGGTTTTGCCTGAACCGGCGGAGGCTTTATATATCGTTAATGCTCCCAACAATTTGATGATATTGTTTCTGAAGTTTACAAAAAAATAATGGAAGATCGTCCGATTTTACAAATTCATTTTTCACAATGAAGGAAGGAAGCACGGAGCATAGAGCATGGTGCATGGTGCAGGGTACAAGTTATATGTTGCAAGTTGATGGTTGCAATGATCACAAGGTCGCAATTGTTGCAATTGTCGCAGTAGTCGCAAGAGTAAGTAGTGAGTGTGGTTGCAGGTGCCGAAAAACAGGCAATCTTTGATTGCCATTGTTTTTCGAGCATCCTCGAAATGGCAAAGAAATCAAAGATTTCTGCTATTTCTGGAGTTACAGGGTCACAGAATCACAGGGTTACACAGAGAAATATGAGAGCCATAGAGATAAATCAAGTATTAATTTCTCTGTAGAACTCATATCTCTCTGCGGTTCTCTGTGATCAAATCGTAACATCCTCATGCATAAAGTAATCTGACAATATCCAACAATAATCAATCTTTGATAGCATTTGATATTTATATATCTTTATAGAATTCATTAGTAAATTTTATAACATATGGAAAAGCAAATCATGAACCGAAGAAAATTTGTTACCATCACAGGAGCTGCAGTTGCAGGCAGTATGCTGATTAATCCTGTGATTGCAACGACAGGTTGTTCTGAAACCGGCAATAAGTTGAGAATCGCTCTTGTTGGCACAGGCATCAGAGGTAGTACCATGTGGGGCAGATCACTGGTGGAAGAGTACAGCGATATCCTCCAGTTTGTCGGACTTTGTGACATCAATCCGGGAAGGCTTGAAACCGCATCGGAATATATTGGAGCAGATTGTCCGGTCTTCACCAACTTTGAAGAAATGATGGAAAAGACCAAACCGGATACACTGATTGTCACCACTGTAGATTCCACCCATCATGAATTCATTGTAAAAGGAATGGAGATGGGTGCGGATATCATTACCGAAAAACCCATGACAACTGATGAAGTGAAATGTCAGGCTATTCTTGATACAGAGAAAAGGACAGGCAAGCATGTTACTGTCACATTCAATTACAGGTATCCCCCACACTGTGAGAAGATTTACCAACTTTTAAGAGAAGGTGTAATTGGTCGGATCACGTCTGTGGATTTTCACTGGTATCTTGACATTTACCATGGTGCTGATTATTTTAGGAGATGGCATGGATTAAGAGATAAAAGCGGAACATTACTGGTCCATAAATCAACTCATCATTTCGATGTACTGAACTGGTGGCTGGAATCAGATCCAATGGAAATTTTCGCCTATGGTGAACTCGAACATTATGGACACAATAATCCTTTCCGGGGACCCAAATGCCGTGGTTGTCCCCACCAGGAAAAATGTAAATTTTTCTGGGATATAACAAAGAATGATTATTACATGAAACTATATGTGGAAAATGAAAAATATGATGGGTATATCCGTGACAACTGTGTATGGAGAAATGAGATCGATATCTGGGATAAAATGGCCGTACAAATAAAATATGCCAACAAAGTGCAGATCAGTTATTCTCTTGCAACATATTCACCTTATGAAGGTTACCGGATTGCCTTTAACGGGATGGAAGGAAGGCTGGAAGCATGGATAAAAGAACGGCAACCCTGGGAAACCGAACCTTATAATGAGATCAGGATCACAAAAAATTTCGGGGAGACTGAACTGATCCAAATCCCTCATGCAGAAGGAGGACATGCAGGAGGAGACACAAAACTTAAAGATATGATCTTCAGGAAAAATATTAAAGATACCTGGAGACAATCGGCAGGAACACGCGATGGTGCTATGTCGATCCTGATAGGTATCGCGGCCCGTAAAAGTATTGACACCGGCCAATCCGTCAAAATCGCTGATCTGACCGATCTGGTACCTTATGAGAAAAAGCTTTGATTGTAACATGGAGTATGCATAGAGCATAGAGCATGGAGCATGGAGCATGGAGCATATAAGAATGTAAATAAAGAGTACCGCACGAAATTGATATTTCGAACAAAATAATTCTAAAAGGCGTGTAAATTTGTGTATTTGTA
>CAZGOR010000146.1:0-5960 GCA_964527875.1 uncultured Bacteroides sp.
GGAGCATGGAGCATGGTCAATTGTCATTAGCTGAAGCTGACAGAAAAAAGAAATAAAGTCTCAATGGTATTATTTATGCTGTAACTTATCGATTCTCCTGATCAGCTCGAAACACATTCTTCCATTATGATAAGGTCCTTTCCACGGACCTGCAAATTCCTCCTCATCATATGGCTGATAATTATTATTGATTCGAAAATACCATTCTCCATATTCCGGATGCACAAAATATTGTTTTATAAATTCCCATAATTTCATTACTTCAGTAATATATTTTTCGTCACCTTTATGCTGGTAAGCATTCATAAATCCTACCATAGCTTCAGCCTGCGGCCACCAATGCCTGTCGTCATCAAGCCTTTCATCTTCCTTCACCTCATAATAAAGAGAACCATCATCAGCTACAGCATTTTCCAAAATAGTTTCTGCTATCTTGCAGGAAATGGAACTGCATTTTTCAATTAGTATTTCACTACCGGTTTTTTCTGCAGCTTCTGTCAGAAGCCAGCTTAACTCAATATCATGACCATATGAGATTTTTTTTGACTTCACATTCCAGTAATCATCAAAAAACAAATACAAATGATAATTCACGGGATCAATAAATCGTTCAAGGAAAATATTGATCAGGTTGACCAGTTTATCTTTAATGTTACCGCCTTCATATTTTGATGCTAACCGGGTATATGCTTCAAGAATATGAAGGTGTGTATTTAAAGTTTTTTTCTCATTAACATCTTTACTGCTCAGCCTCAGATCGTCAAGCAATTTCCAGTAACGGCTGAAAGCTTCGAAATACCCGTTCTGTATTTGATCAAAACTATGTTTTTCAATCCTTTTAAATATGTCTAAAGCCATTTCCATACCACATTTGTTACCGGTAGCATCATAATATTCAGATGCAGCATAAATGGCAAATGCCAATGCATAAATTTGTTTTTTTGATTGCACCGGATTACCCTTATAATCAAGCATCCAATAAATTCCACCATATTTCTTATCGAAGAAATAGTTTTCAATATATTCCCATGAACGTTCTGCCATTTCCATATACATGGTATCATTGAACATACTGTATGCAGCTGAAAAAGTCCATAGTAAGCGGGTATTCAATACAGCTGCCTTGTTTGCTTCTGATATGATTTGTCCATCATTCGTTGCCCATCCGTAAAATCCGCCATTTTTGTGATCAACCATTTTTGTCATCCAAAAAGGAAGTATCTGCTCTCTTACATGAGCCTCCAGTTCTTCTTTCAGGGTGTTGAGTTTGATATTCATTGGATGTTTAAATTTTCTATTGATTTAAGCAATTTGAATCTGGTACTGATTATAGTACGGTTATAAATGCTACCTGCCAGTTTTGTCAGACAGTCATTTGGTACAAACAGGCAGGAACCATTCGCCCCGGTTAACAGAAGGTAAAACTTCACACACTTCTTTATTAGCCTACCTCCACAAACCCAAAACTGAGAACTAATATGCCCCGGTTAACAACCGGGATTATTGTAAATCCTGTGTCGCTTTAGCTGCCGGTTAACAACCTGCAGAACTTTTTCACCTTCTAAATTTTGCACTTCCCCACTTCTTCCACTATCTCAATCAAACCCAATATCCACAACGACTTGCAACTAGTAACCACACTCCCCGCTCATAACTCATACTTACGGCAATTGCGACCCTGTGACCCTTTTCTTCCTTAGCCTTAGCCTTAGCCTTAGCCTTCTTTTATAATTCAGTGATACAGGTCTGGTAAATCATCCTCGAAAAGTATACATGAGTCTTCTCTGAACTTTTTAAAATCCGCAGCCGACGGATGATCCGGGAAAGGAGCATAATGATGATCAAGCCTTGCGTTTCTCCAGACAAGCACCCAGGCTATTTTGCATGTTACAGTATCTGCCTTGATCCTGTCCAGTAATGTCCCTGTCCACCACTCAGGATCGGGAATGGATTCCAGTCCTGTTTCCGTCCAGGCCGGGATCTTGTTGAATTTTTCTGCAAGACCAACAACGGTATGTATTTCTTTATTTGTTTGATCCGCAGGTCTCTGGTCTCTAACCGTCCGGTAATCATCGAATCCCAGGACATCAATGTATTCATTTCCGGGATACCGTTCGAGATATTCATCTTCCGAATCAATAAAATCAGTTGAATATGCATACAACAGGTTATGAATATTTTTTTCATCTCTGAGGTACTCGACAGTAAAGTGCCAGAGTTGTTTGTATTCTTCCGGTGTGCAGGATCCCTTTCCCCACCAGAACCAGGATCCGGTATGTTCATGATATGGCCTGAAAACAACAGGTATGAGTTCATCATCCTGTCCTTTCAGATCGGTAAAAAAGCCGGCAACCAGATCGAGCTTATGTTTCCATTCTTCATGACGACTTCCACCCGGAAGGATATGAGACACAGCCCTGCCACTTGTGTCCCAGGTAGTTCCACCTGTAGCAGGATTATGTTCATGCCAGCTGACCGTGATGACACCTCCTCTTTCATACCCTTCACGGATCCATTCCTTCATTTTAGCAAAAGAAACGCTGTCAAGATTCCGTTCACCTGCAATATTTCCGATTTCCCAGCCATAAACAGCCGGATAAGATCCCGCTGTTTCTTTCACATCGGATCTTCCGGGTTCATCCCACCAGTATACTCCATACGCAAGATCATCCTGGTGTCCGAATAATACCCTGGTTTTGGCAAGTTCCTTTAAATTCCTGTATAATGCTTTTGTCTCTGCAGTAGCACCAGTATCACAGGGTCCTTCGAAATCTTCAATGCTCGTCAGATCTTTTTCTTTCTTTTGTCCGGTACATGAACAAATGATGATGGTTAAAAAGATCATGAATAATTTGTTGGTTAGTGTTTTCATTTTAACTAGTGTTATTAATGATTGGTTTTACTGCTTCATTATTAATTTTGGTTATTAAATAACAGTCAATAAAAACAAGTCATCCCGATGAGCAAAGCGAAGAGGGATATCGTCGCCCAATTTATATCTTGACCTTCCCCGGAAATAAGTTTAGAGTTAATAAATTTATAAAAAGCATTTGAATGATTTTCTGAATCGTTGAATTTTTCTATTCTCCATAGAAAAAATGTTGTACAAGAATCTCTCAGAATAGGAAAATAATAATCATGAGCCATGGTGTATTTAACTATCTTGAAAAGTTGGTGTTGTTGTTTGAACATAAATGCAGCATTCAGGCATTTATATCGTATATTGGATGAATAAATGCCCAATATTTTAATCCCATAAATCCTCTTAAAGCATGTTGCGAAATTACTTTCAGGTTGCTATACGCAATCTCTTTCATAATCCAATCTCCTCAGTTGTTAATATTTCAGGACTTGTTATCGGCATGGCCGCTTTTATCCTGATCACCCAGTATGTCAGGTTTGAGCTCAGTTATGACAACTTCCATGAAAAGGGAGACCGGATTTACAGGATACAGCAAGACCGTTATAATAAAGGCGTGATAACCACACAATGGGCAGCAGGTTGCTCTGCTGTCGGACAGGCCATGTATGAGAATTTCCCGGAAGTTGAGAATTTTACACGGTTTCAGAAATGGAATGCAGTCCTTAGTTATGGTGAAAAAAACTTCAGGGAGGAAAATATTTATATCGCAGATACTTCATTTTTTAAGGTTTTTTCATTCAGTCTGAAAGAAGGTAATCAAAACACAATCTTGCGGAACAATATGGAAATGGTTTTGTCGGAAACATCCGCAAGAAAATATTTTGGTGACGAGAATCCAATCGGTAAAAGCCTCAGGTGGAACGGGGGTCCTGAAATGATGATTACAGGTATTTTCAGGGATGTGCCGGCTAACTCCCATCTAAAACCTGATATTGTGATTTCTTGGGAAACCCTTGTGCATTTCCAGGGACAGGATGTAAATACTGCATGGCAGTGGGACGCATTTTTCAATTATATCCTGCTCAATCCATCCTCCGACTACAAAGAATTCGAGGCTAAGATTCCTGCATTTGTCGAACAGGAGATCGGGCAGGATCTTGAACGGTGGGATGCAGGCGTTATTTATAACCTCCAGCCTTTAAAAACCATACACCTGCATTCCGATTATATGTTTGAAGCGGAAGTTAATGGTAATGCCAGGACGGTTTTCGCACTTTTATTCGTAGCGATCTTCCTTGTTTTCATCGCATGGATCAATTACATTAATATATCCACCTCAAGATCACTTGAAAGAGCCAGGGAAACAGGTATGCGGAAAGTTACAGGTGCATCCCGCAATCAACTCATCAGCCAGTTTCTCCTGGAGTCGGTACTGGTTAACCTGCTGGCCATTTTACTGGCTTTCCTGCTGGTACAGCTTTTTAGTTATTTCTTTAATAGTTCTTTTATTGAAAAGCTGGATTTTTCCCTGCGTTCAAATACAGGTTTCTGGGGAGTTATATTGGGTATTTTTTTTGCCGGAGCACTGATCAGCGGTATCTATCCTGCATTTGTCCTCTCATCTTTCAAGCCTGTAACCGTTTTTAAAGGATCACAAGAACTGAAGGTCGGCGGGATGGGAATGCGCAGGGTACTCGTGATCATCCAGTTTTCACTTTCTCTGTTTATGATTTCCGGAATCCTCGTTGTTTTCAAACAAATCTCCTATATGCAAAATTATGACCTGGGTATCAACATTGATAATACGATCGTACTGAGAGGACCCAGTGTGAATGATTCAACTTACACTGAAACATTCAATGCCTTCAAAACCGAACTTTTAAGGAATAGTGAAATCGAAATGATTACTACCTCTACTGCTGTACCAGGCAGGCAGCCATTATGGAATGCCGGGGGTATCAGGTTACTTTCCCAGGGAGAGGACGAGACCAATCAGTACCGGATCATAGGAATCGATTATAATTTTGTTGATCTATACGGATTATCCATCCTCGAAGGGAGGAATTTCTCAGAGGAATTCGGCCGGAACACCGAAACGGTTCTATTCAATGAAAATGCCATCAGACTGATCGGGTTTGAAGATTTTGAATCGGCCATGAACCGGCAGATCTTTTTCTGGGGAGATACCTTCAGCATTGTCGGAGTGGTGAAGAATTATCACCAGGAGGGATTAAAAGTAAACCAGGAACCATTAATTTTCCGGTTTTTTGAAAATCTAACCGGCTATTATTCCATCAGGGTAAATCCGGATAATGTTCAGAAAGTATTAAACGATATTGAGTCTCAATGGAGAGATTTCTTTCCGTTAAATCCATACGAATACTTTTTCCTGGAGGATTATTTCAATGAACAGTATAAAGATGAACTACAGTTCGGAAAGGTATTGAATCTGTTTTCATTGCTTGCGATAGCTATCGCCTGCCTGGGCCTGTTTGGACTATCATCATATACCACGACGCAGAGAACGCGTGAGATAGGGATACGTAAAGTACTTGGATCATCTACTAGAAACTGCATCCTGCTGCTGCTAAGGTTTTTTGTGGTACAGATCCTGATATCCATACCTTTCGGCTTTGGAGCCGGATATATAATCATGTCCGGATGGCTGGAAAATTTCGCTTATCGGATCGGGATCGGATGGTGGTTCTTCTTCATTCCGGTCTGCCTGCTCACTACTATTGCCATACTCACCGTGAGTTCGCAGATAATAAAGACTGCCAGAACAAATCCGGCAATTTGTCTCCGGTACGAATAAAGTGAAAGATATATACCAGCGAACTTGCTGACGCATCTATTTCAGGATATTTTGCATCTATTAAAAGATGAAAACAAGGATTATAATAATCGGCAGCTTTTTACTTGCCTTCTCACTCTCACCCTTTCCTCACACAACCTTGTAACTTGTAACTTGTAACTTGAAACCTGCAACACGCAACCTGTGACTTTTCTTCCGTCAGCTGAAGCTGACGGCAATTGATTTTGCAATCTGCAACTCTATTGCTCCATGCTCTTTGCTCCATGCTCTTTGCTCCATGCT
>CAZGOR010000146.1:6060-9094 GCA_964527875.1 uncultured Bacteroides sp.
TTGCTCCATGCTCTTTGCTCCATGCTCTTTGCTCCATGCTTTTGCTCCATGCTCTTTGCTCCATGCTCCATGCTCTTTGCTCCATGCTCTTTGCTCCATGCTCCATGCTCCATGCTCCATGCTAAATCAACACCTCAAATACACTCCCCTTCCCTACTTTCGATGTAACTTCTATGCTTCCTTTATGCATCATAATGATCTGTCTCGACAGACTCAAACCTATTCCTGTACCACCGGGTTTAGTTGAAAAAAACGGGACAAATATTTTATCAAGTGTTTCTTTGTTCATGCCCTGTCCGTTATCCTCCACTCTGATCTTCACTTGGTAACCCGGAATATCTTCAACAACCAGGATAATCCGTGGATCATCCATGCTTTCAACTGCCTCTGCAGCATTTCTGATCAGGTTGATCAGAACCTGCTCAAGCAGATCAGGATCTCCCCTGAATGTTTCCGGTTTTCCGTCATATTTTATCGAAAGATTGATATTTTTACTCTGTATCTCCGGCAGATACAATGTGCCGATTTTATTTAATAAAACATCAGGATCAATGACCTTTATTTTAGGAGCGGGCAATCGTGTCAGGTTCTGGTAAGCTGTTGTGAATTTCATTAAACCCGAACTTCTGTCGGTGATCGCTTCCAAACCATCCGATAACCGGCTTTTTAATTTTTGATCCTGAATTCCTTCAGGATTATTTTTAAGAAGTTCATTAAGAGAATTGCTCAAAGATACAACAGGTGTTACAGAATTCATGATCTCATGGGTCAGGACCCTGATCAGTTTCTGCCATGCCTCAAGCTCCTTTTCATCCAGCTCCGCCCTGATATCATGGACAGATACAAGGATAAATGGCTGTTCTTCCAGTTTGAACCGTGAAACTTCGAATGAAAATGGCTGTTCGGTTTTTCCGACCATCCATCTGATAAGTTGATGTTCACCCGGGCGAATCTTCTGAATGATAATCAGAAGTTCTTCTGATAATTCCCCCAGATTCATACCCGTATGTGCTTTTGGCAGTCCCAGCAAATCTCTGAAAGCTTTATTCACCAGGTGTATTTTCCCGTTCAGGTCTACTGAAAGGATTCCAACACCTGATTGTTCGATCAAGCTACCAAGATACTGGCTCCTGGTCTCTCTTTCCTTGCTGAGAAACTTTATTTTATCATTGATTGCATTTAAGACATTATAAAGTTTGTAAAATGAGCGTCCTTTTCGTGAATCACTGAGGCGGACAGAAAAATCGTCGGCAAGGACAGAAGCGAAAAAGTTTGAAAGATTCCTGTTCAACCTGTCGATGTAAATAAACATTTCTATCAATAACAGTATGATCACAATCCCTGTATATGCTGTTCTAAGGTAGTGACCACTTACAATCCAGAATGCCATCAATACCAGAATTGAAAAGATCAAAATGATCCTGATAGCAATATTTAATCTGAAATTACTGTAAACCATATTTTTCCATTCTTCGGTACAACGATCCGCGGGTTAATCCCAGTTCTGCAGCTGCTTTTGTTATATTCCCGCCATATTTTTTCAGACAGCTGTCAATAGCCCATTTTTCAAGCTTTGACAAATTAAAATTATCCTGAATAAATTCCTGAGAGTCCTCGCGAACCAAAAACTGGAAATCAGAGTCTTTAAGGTCTTGTTCATCACTCATGATGACAGCACGCTCAATAGCATGCCGGAGTTCCCTGATGTTACCAGGCCATTCATAACGCTGCAATCTACTGACAACCTGATCAGGTAGCCTGAGTCTTTCTTTTCTGTATTTCCTGGCGAACATTGATAAATAATGATTTGCCAGCAAAGGGATATCCTCATACCTTTCACGCAAAGGGGGAATTTCAATTTCCACGGTATTGATCCTGTAAAGAAGATCCTGCCTGAATGTTCCCTGTGCAACCATCTGTTTAAGCGACCGGTTTGTTGCACAAATCAACCTGATATCCACTTCAATGGGACGGTTACTACCGACTCTGAATATTTTCCTGTTCTGAAGCGCGGATAACAGCTTTGATTGCAGTGGTAAAGTCAGATTCCCAATCTCATCCAGAAACAATGTCCCGCCTGAAGCTGCTTCAAATCTCCCTACCCTGTCTTCAGTGGCATTTGTAAATGCCCCTTTCTGATGACCAAATAATTCACTTTCAAACAGTGATTCGGAAAGCGATCCAAGATCGACATTGACAAATACTTCGTCACGCCTGGTTGAATTACGATGTATTTCCCTTGCTATCAACTCTTTTCCTGTTCCATTCTCTCCCAGTATCAATACATTTACATCTGTTCCTGATACCTTTTGAACATTATTGATAACCTTCCTGATAGCCGGAGAATCCCCGATAATGTCTGCATAATGATGATCAATGGCTGAACTGAGTGCCGATTTTTGTAATTGCAGCTGATAAACTTTCTTCCTTGACTGACTCAGCTTATATGCTGCAGAAACCGTGCTGAGTAATTTTTCATTCTGCCAGGGCTTGACAATGAAATCAATGGCTCCACGTTTCATTGCCCTGACGGCAATATTCACATCTCCATAAGCTGTAATAACAATAATATTCAGTGAAGGATCATCAGTAAGCATCTTTTCAATCCATTCCATACCTTCTTCTCCTGAAGTATCGCCCGGTTTGAAGTTCATATCCAGCAGAATTACATCCCATGCTCCGGTACTGAGCTCTGAAGGAATGAGTGCAGGATCCTTCAATGTGCGTACCGTGCTGTAATGCTGCTCCAGAAGGGTAGTTACCGAAAGAAGCACATAAGGGTCGTCATCGATAATCAGTATATTACCCTTGTTCATTGTCAGATTTAGTTTTCGGTTTGTTATTTTTTGTTTCTCAATTCAAAACACGCACCCCACACTCCATGCCACACGACTCACGACTGACGACTCACGATTGCTCGCACCCGCAAGGCCACAGACACATCCCGCTCGCGAATGTTTGCTTCGCAAACATTTCACGACTCAAATCTCTCGACTCACGATTCACGATTCACGACTCACGATTCCTAACTCAC
>CAZGOR010000147.1:0-4666 GCA_964527875.1 uncultured Bacteroides sp.
ATTGATTATTGACTACAATTTGTATGTACTTGACTACAAATTGTATATACTATTAATTAGATATTTATTAATTTTTTAACAACTTTTCCAATTCCTTTAACTGTATCTTCAACTGTACTGCCATGTGCAGCCAGTGATGGAAATTCAAGATATCTGGCAATATGTAGTTTATATTCTTCTGACCACTCTACTCTATAAGTATATTTTTCAATAAATCTCTTAGTTTCCATTTTTGATCTCGAGGCATAAAAATTAATTCAGTAAATAAAGGAAAGAGGATGAAGGAAGAATCACAATGTCTTTTTCTAACAAGAAAATATTCTTAGAAACCACTATACCTTTTTTAAATGAATTTTTAATTGTTATGTAATCAATAGGATTTATTACATTCTGGTATTTTACCTCTATAGGTATAATATTGTTTCTTGACCTATGCAATATAAAATCTATCTCCTTACCTTTTGATGATTTCCAGTAGAATATTTTTTCAATATTGGAAAATCCCTGGTAAATTCCCTGCTCAAAATTTCTAATTAAATGGGATCCTATAAGGCTTTCTATAATAGAAGATTTACTTATTTTTATATAAGGTAAGCTGATTATTCTTGATATTATATAATAGTAGAATGGGTCAAAGAAATATAACTTTTTTTCTTTTGCCGGGTTCCCAGCCTGTTTATTCATATTAAAATGTTCCATATAATAAAGAGTAAAAGAATCGGAAAAAGTATTTACATAGTCAATTAATGTATTTGTAGAAATGCTGCCGGATTTTCTGGCAAGCTTGTTCCAGCTAATAGTACTGCCAAGGGAATCCATAATAGCAGAGAAGATATTTTTTGAAATTATCCTTGATTTTTTAACCTTTTCTATCTCTGTAAATATTACCGAGATATATCTTTCAAATGTTTCTTCACTTATAGCATCACTACTAAAAAGGGAGTTAATCGATTCCAGGAAACCTCCACAGATAAGGTATTTATCAAGAAACAGATCCAGTTTATTCTGGTAAATCTTTAGTTCGGGAATATTTTTTTTAATTATGTCCGGTTTAATTTCGCCATCATATTCCAGCGATATCTTCAATCCTGTGAGATTACAGAACTCTCTAAAGGATAAGGGTAGAAGTAATTTATCCGGACTTGACACCCCTCTTCTTCCTGGGAGTCTTTCTGAACCCCTTCTTAAGTCAATTGCCGATGAACCTGTCAGTATAAAAGTTTTATTTTCCAGACCAAAAGTATCGACAATATGTTTAATTGATTTTTCCCAGTTTTTAACAAAAGTTGCTTCATCAAAGAGGATGTATTTTCTTTTTTTGTCTTCCTTAATTGTTTGATACCATGAAATAAAAATCTCAAAAAGCTCTTTGTCGTCTTTTACAAGATCCATTGAATAGTAAAAGATATTTCTGGGATTAATGCTTTTCCCCAGTAAATCTTTTATTATTAATTTTACCAGTGTTGTTTTGCCTACCTGTCTTGCTCCTCTGAGTGTATATACAGCATCTTTTCCAAGATCAGAAGATCTAAACAGCTTGGGCTCATGCACATACTTGCATCCTTTTAATTTCTTTATATGAACATCAGCTTCTATATTATTCTTATCTTCCCACCACGGGTTTTGCAGTAACAATTCGTCCATTTTATCCCCTGATACAATGCCTTATATAATAAAATATAATGAATAATTAGATACTCTAATTGTTCAATGGACTGCACAATAAAGTACCCTAATTGTTCAGTAAATATTATACCCTTTATTAGATTAAAGTCAAAATATGGAAAAATCTAGAGGTAAAATAAAGAAATATCCCGAACCAGAAAGATATAGGGCTAGGGAAAAAGAGATGCTGGCTACAGAAATAGCAGAAGAACTTAATGACAGTCACAGCCTGGGGGCATTCCAGACGATAGCTAATAAAACCCCGGAACAGCAGATAAGAATATTTTTAAGTATAATAAAGGATACGTATCTTATCGGGAAAATTAAAAAGAGCAGGGGAGCAATGGAAAGATTTAGATTACAGGATATAGCAGGTGAATTGAGTGAAGAACTGATCGCAAAAGAGACAGATACTCTAGCTGGCTACTGGATTGAACATACGCCGAAATTTAAATTAGTTATTCTTTTTACCCGTGATGCAGAGGATATAATAAGGCCTTACCTTCAAAAATATAAAGAACTCAGCAGTATAATTGAAGTAGGTACAGCAAAATACTCTCTTACAGAAATCGGGAATATCCAGGAGGAGGTATCATCTTCAGTAGGAAGTATGGGGATACCCGTAGACTCAGCAATTGATGTGTATAAAAATTGTGTTAAGGTTTATGTAGCAGAGGAAGATTGGACTAAACTTAACAGAGCATTATCCGAGGGGAAGATGGTATTGCCTGATTGTGTTGAAGTAGAAACAGTTGACTCACTGGCAGAACCGGCAGCTGAAAATTAATGAAGATATTATTAAGTACCTATGCAGGTAGTTTTGCAGTAAAAAATCCTGGTGGAATTCCACCGATACCAGAGATATAACTACTGCTGGTCATTATATTGAAATACAAAAAAATCTTTGAAGTAAAACATCAAATAAGGTTTGGTTTATTCTGAAGCTTTATATTTATTCTTAAACAGGGTAATGCCTTAATTTTAGTTATGATAATCATGTTTATAATATAGAATAGAAATTATATAATCCCCTTGAATTTGAAAATAAAAAAGTTAAAATAAAAGCTCACAAGTCGTATAAAAAGCAGTAATTAAGCTGATTCGGGGCGAATGGCGGAAACAATAAACCCAGTATATACACTAAAAACCCAGAGGATGCAATACAAGATTTAATCAATAATGAGAATAATCGAGTAAATGTAGATCCTACCTGCAGAAAGAAAATCAAAGTTATTTAAGGCATAAAAGTTCGGCATAATACCAAGTTTGACACATAAAACACTCCACTCTTGCTCCTATAAGTCGAAAAGTATTGTTTTTTTAACATTTTGGCTAAATATGTATGTTTTATTAGATTATTGTTCAACTTATAATGAAAAAAGATTCTATTTATAAATTATGAAAGGAGGTACTTTATTGATAAATAAATTTGAGATTTGTTAAAATTGATTTATTAAAAGGAGGATGTCAAAGTGAAGAAAATACTTTTATGGCTTATAGTCATATTGTTGATTACAGTATTTTCTTTGGCAGGCTGTGAAAAAGCAGGTGCAGTAGCTGAAGAAGAAGTAACAGCAGCGGAAGAAGAAGAAGTAACAGCAGCGGAAGAAGAAGAAGTAACAGCCACTAAAGAAGAGGGCGAAGAGGAAGTCGCTAAGCAGGTCATGACAGGAATGTTTCTTGGAAGTTCACAAGACCAACCTGTTGTTGATATCATTCAAGAAGTGACTGATAAGTTCAATGCGGATAACGCTTACAATGTAGAATTCAAGTTTGAAACTTACGAAAACGAGCAGTATAAAACAAAGTTGGCAACCGTGATGGCAGCCAATTCAATGCCAGATGTATTTTTTACTTGGAGTGCTGGTTACTTGCAACCTTTTGTGGAGGGCGGTAAGGTTTATGAGATCGGACAATTGCTTAATGCCGATAATGAGTGGAAAGACCGTTTTCTCGAAGGTGTATTTGGTCCTATAACATATGACGGAAAGGTTTATGCAGTACCTCATGGGCAAACTGTGGCTGTTATGTACTATAACACACGGCTGTTCGAAGAAAATAACGTTTCGGTACCGACTACTTTCGAAGAGTTGAAACAAGCCTGTCAAACATTTAAAGACAATGGGATTATACCCATCTCCGTTCCCGTAAAAGATGCATGGATTGCCGGTCAGTTTTTACAGCAGATCGCCAATGGTGTTGGTGGTATGGACCTGTTTAATGGCACAGTTGACAAAACAATTGATTGGAATGATCCCCGTTATATAGAAGCTGGCGAACTTCTGAACGAACTCGTCAGCATAAACGCTTTCCAGGATGGCTATTTGGGTATGACATACGATGAAGGACGTGATCTTTTTGTACAGGAAAAAGCAGCTATGTTCTATATGGGTTCTTGGGATATTATTATGTTGGCTGGCTCAGATGTACCTGTTTCTGCAAACATCGGAGTATTTAATATTCCCCCCAGTGGTGACCCCTCAAACATCAATGTAGCCATTGGTGATACTGACCAGTGCTTGGCAATAAGTACGAACTGCACTAATGTTGAAGCTGCCGCGGAATATATCAAAATGTTCTCTGATGTCGAGGCACAGGAAGCATATGCCTATAATGCGAATTACTTGATTTCCACTAAGACCCCTCTTGACGAAAGCAAATTACCACAACTATTTATAGAAGTTAACAATCTGAAGCAGGAATTCATAGGTTTAACCCCCTGGTTTGATCGTGTGTTTGGTGCTGGTGAAGGCGTTGAGTTTAACAATGCCGCACAAGCCATTATCGCCGGCAAGGATCCCACCGAGAAAATGAATGAGTTGCAGCAATTTGCAATAAACAATGCTCTTCGTTAATATTGGTGCAGCAGTAGGCAGAGGAGGCATCATCCAGTATGGTGCCTCCAATCTCTATCTAAGGGGGGGAATAAATTAGAAAAGCTACTCAGAGCAAAAAAATATATTATATTATTTGTAGCACCGGCTTTGTTGATTTTTGTTAT
>CAZGOR010000147.1:4766-7437 GCA_964527875.1 uncultured Bacteroides sp.
CTAACATGGACATTTATATACAATTCTGAATTTGGTATGGTGAATAATATTCTTGAAATTCTGAAACTGGCACAGCTAAAACACCAATGGCTATCAGACGAGAACACTGTTATGTTTGCAATTATTATTGTGGTTATGTGGCAGTATGTTGGATACCATATAGTAATACAGCTTGCCGCAATGAGAAATATACCAACATCATTATATGAAGCTGCCGCAATTGATGGAGCTTCTAAGTGGCGTCAGTTTACAAGTGTGACTCTTCCACTCATAAAACCTGTCTTGAGGGTTGATGCGATTCTCATAATAACCGGTTCTCTTAAATACTTCGATCTAGTATTTGTTATGACCGGCGGTGGTCCAAGCCATGCCAGTGAAGTTTTATCAACCTATATGTATTATCAGGGTTTCCGTACATTGAAGTATGGGTATGCCAGTGCAATAGGTAATATATTGCTATTTCTTTGCATCGTTGCGATTTGTTTATCCAGTGCGGTTTTCAAATCCAAAAAGATTGAAGAGTGATAAGGGGAGATAATATGGTAACAGGAAAACGTAATCTAATGAAAATACCTCAGCACATTTTACTGATATCTTTTACCGTAATATTTATGTATCCAATCATATGGCTTTTCATAAACTCCTTTAAGACCAAACAGGAGCTTTTTCAATCACCTTGGACATTACCGAATTCATTGAATGTGGAAAACTACATTAAAGCCATAGTTGTGGGTAATATCGGCCGATACTTTTTGAATTCTATAGTCATAACGGTTTCTGTTGTTGTGATTACCACTCTGCTCAGTGCTATGGCGGCTTACGGTATATCACGCTTGCGCTGGAAATTATCGAAATTTGTGCTGGCGGTAATCTCTTTAGGTATAATGATCCCAGCACATGCAACGATTGTTCCGCTCTTTTCAATGTTTAGCAAAATAAACATTAACAACACGTATTTAGCGGTCATCATACCTCTTGTTGTTTTTACACTTCCTATAGCAACTTTGATCTTGACAGGTTTCTTTTCTTCTATACCAAGGGAAATAGAAGAAGCCGCAATAATGGACGGTTGTTCAATACCCACAGCGTTTTTTAAGATAATCTGGCCAATGACAACACCTTATTTGGTGACTGTAGCTGTTATTACTTTTATTTTTGCTTGGAATGACATGTTATTTCCACAGATATTCCTGTCAGACCCTAACATGATGACATTACCTGTCGGGCTTAATGCTTTTAAGGGTAGGTATTCTACGGATTATGTCGGCATGATAGCTGCAGTTGTGATTACCATTGTTCCAAGTATAATTATTTATAGTGTGCTGCATAGAAAAATTGTTGAAGGTATGACTGCTGGTGCTGTTAAAGGATAATCCCAAACCAGGAGAAAAATATGATTAAACTGCTCATTGCGGATGATGAAGATATAATTCGGCGTGGTTTACTTACCATCGGTTGGGAAGAAATCGGCGTACATGTTGTTGCCGATGTTGACAATGGATTGGACGCGATCGAAATATTGCAAAGTGATATCATCGATATCTTGCTTGCTGATATACGTATGCCTGGAATCGATGGGCTGGGAATCGCTCGTTTTATCTGTGAAGAAGAACTATGTACAGAGGTAATATTATTATCCGGGTATAGTGATTTTGAGTATGCCCGTAGTGGTATAAAGTACAATGTAATGAGATACATATTGAAACCTTCAAGCCCGGAAGAAATCATAAACGCAGTAAAACAAGCTTGCAAACAAGTGGATAAACGACGTAAAGCCGATATGCGATTGCGTTTGTTAGAGGCGGAATTGGGCAAGCGCCAATTAGTAATGGATAATGATGGAATTGTTCTGGGTGAAATAGAACATTCTTCTATTGTAGACAGTTTTTTTGAATATATTGCAAAGAATTACACCAAACCAATATCCCTGTCTACCCTGTCAGAGGAATTGCACTTTAGCACAATTTATTTAAGCAAGGTAATTAAGAAAGCAACAGGCTATACTTTTCTTGAGATATTAAATGCCATGAGGATTCATAATGCTACTTACAAGTTGCGAGAAGGGAAATACACACTTGACGACATCAGTGAAAGTGTATGCATAAATGGTGCGCGCTATTTCTGCCAAGTTTTTAAGAAATATTATGGAGTAACTCCCTCTTCATATAGGAAAGCACCTTGCATACCGGTAGATACTAAATTGGCTTATCTTGTTCAATCGATACATAATATACATTATGAAGCGAGCGATCATTAAAACATATAATAAATTCTCCAATCTGGGAATAAGGGATAAACTTTTTCTCCTTTTTATTTTGTTGATATCTCTGCTGGTAATTATTATTGCCGCACGCAGTTACTATGTTTCCATTAATATTATTGAGGAAAAAACGAATAAATACAGCCATGATATTCTATACCAAACCACAAAGATGGTGGAAAGCAGGCTGGATGAAATAGAGGACATTTCATTTAACGTTGCTATGAATCAGGAAGTTCAGGATATGTTATTGGATATCAGTACTGGAGAACTGGATGACTACAAAGAAACTCAAGTCAGAAGACGGATGGAAATGATTTTGTCTTCTCAAGTACTGTATCATAATGAAATAGAAGCAATATATGTTGTATCCTTTGGTGGTTATGTCTATGAGCTTGATAAAACAAAGCA
>CAZGOR010000147.1:7537-9072 GCA_964527875.1 uncultured Bacteroides sp.
CAGTAAATCTCCTCGATAAAACCGAAGCATATAGTTTTACAAGACAAACAATTGGAGGAATAACTCAGTATGTGGCCTGTAGTAAGCCGATGAGTAATGGATGGCGAATTATAACTACGTTACCCGTCATGATTTATCAAAGCGAAATAAATAGTTTAAGAAACTCAATTATTTTATTTGCTATTATCCTTTTTATAGTTTCTATTATGTGTGCGTGGGGATTATCATTGGGTATATCCCGACCAATCAGACTTTTATCATCAACTATGGTTCGTTTCGGTGAAGGTGACTTTTCTGCCCGCTGTCCTGAAGGGGCAAAGGATGAAACGGGAAAGTTGTCTACAACCTTTAATCAAATGGCAGATAATATTAATACTCTTGTAAAAAAAGTATATGATGAACAGCAGATGAAGCGCAATGCAGAACTAAAATCTTTGCAGATGCAGATCAACCCACACTTTTTATACAATACACTTGAAACTATCAACTGGATGGCCAGAATACACGGAGCCCATGATATCGGTATTATGGCTAAATCTCTCGGTGATTTAATGCGGGCAAGTATCGATATGAAAGACTGCGTTTTACTCAAAGATGAAATATTAAATCTAAACAACTATCTTAAGATTCAGAAATATCGTTATGAAGATAAATTAGAAGTCGTTGTCGATATTGCCCCAGATACCGAGAAATTGTACGTGCCGAAGTTAATTATTCAACCGCTTGTGGAAAATGCTATTTATCACGGCATTGAACCGGCACTCGATAAAGGAACCATAGAAGTTAGAAGTATCTTGGAGAACGACAATTTATTAATCTCTGTCATTGACAACGGTGTGGGTATGACACTCGATACTATCAAGCACATTCTTGATATTGATAACATGGTAGATAATTCATCACTTAATTCTTCAATTGGGTTGTATAATGTGATAAAGAGAGTCAAGACACTATATGGAGACTATTATGGTATAGAGATACAAAGTGAGTTTGGTGGTGGTACTAAAGTTACTTTGCGATTACCAGCCTTATCAAAATATGTAAAGGGAGAAACAGAACATGAATAAACCTATTTATAAGAATATTGTACTTGGATCGGCTTATTATCCCGAACATTGGGATAAATCACTTTGGGAAGATGATATTTTGAGAATGCAGGAATATGGTATTAATTTGCTTCGCATAGGCGACTTTGCCTGGAGCAAATATGAATATAAAGAAGGCGAATTCACACTTTCATACTATGATGAATTCCTTAAGTTATGCACAAAACACTCTATGGAAGTGATAATCTGTACGCCTACAGCAGCCCCTCCAATATGGTTGACACATAATTATCCAGAGGTTTTAAACCGCGATAAAGATGGAGGTACATTCTATGGGCCTCGCCGTCACTATAACTATAATGCCCCTATCTACCGCAAATTGAGCGAGAGAATCGCTGACAAACTGGCCAAGCATTACAGTAAATGGGATATAATAGTGGGGTGGCAAATCGATAATGAATTGAATTGCGATCTGAGTGAATTCTATTC
>CAZGOR010000148.1:0-9053 GCA_964527875.1 uncultured Bacteroides sp.
AAGCGACGGACGGAACTGATCCGGTTTGGTGTCTTTACCACTAAAAAATGGTTGTCTCATAAACCAAACGGTGATTACAGAACTATATTCCCGATACCGGAAGCACAATTGACAAACAATCCGAAACTGCAACAGAATCCTGGTTATTAGCGATAGTAGATTTACGGGTTATTCTCAGAAATCTTTCATTATTCAGGGGTTGTTTTTTAATGACCCCTGAATTGTTTTTGATTTTAAGGATTATTATTACTTATTTATATGTTTACAGTTCAAAAAAAGTTTTAATAATAAAAATTCAATTCAAATGAATGCATTTGGCAAACTGTTCATATTCTTTTTTACGGGCGCATTAATCCTCCCGGGATGCAGTAAACCGGAGAACCCCTTCAGAATGAATATCCGATCCAACCGGTTCCGTTTACAGCAGTTAAACTGACCGATAATTTCTGGGCTCCCAGGATTAAAATCAATCATGAAGTTACAATCCCGATAGCTATTGAACAATCGACTATTACCGGCAGGATCAAAAACTTCGAAATTGCCGGTGGCCTTGCGCAAGGGGAATTTTGCTCAGTATATCCTTTTGATGATACTGATATTTATAAAATTATTGAAGCTGCCAGCTATTCCCTACAATCCAATCCCGATCCCGAACTTGAAGAAATTCTCGATACACTGATCTATAAAATCGGATTAGCCCGGGAAGATGATGGTTATTTATATACTATCCGGACTATAATAATGGGGGATAATTCTCATGAATGGATAAGAAGTAAACGCTGGGAAAAAGTGAATGATCTTAGTCATGAACTATATAACCTTGGTCATATGTTTGAAGGAGCAGCAGCTCATTACCAGGCTACCGGGAAAAGAAATTTCCTGGATATTCAGCACAAAAGGAAGTGAAACTGATCCCTTACTATTCATGGAATAACAGGGGGCCCGGAGAAATGATGGTCTGGTTGCCAGTTAGCCTGGAAAGTGTTCGACCGTTGCCGGCCCTGACGATTGCCAGTAAAAGCAGGATTTCAGGAAGCAGCCGGGGAACACGGGATTTGTCAAATATAATGATGAAGAACTGTTTGTGAGAATTACATCGTGCCGGATTTGTAATGCTTCCATTTCCTTCTCATATGCATCAATATTCTACCCGTATTCAGACAGATGCAGCAATCAATCCTGTTAATAGCGGTGGTGCTCTGGTAACCCTGCAGTAAGAACTGGTTAGCATTAACACAGCGATCGACAGTCCAACAGGTGTTGATTCGGGGTATGGTTTTGCTGTTCCATCCAATATACAGTCAGGTTTTATTATTACAAAAGTAAATAATCAGGAAGTATAAAATGTAGATGAACTTGTGAATATCCTCGAAAACTATAAAGGCGGCAGAATGCTCGAAGGAATATACGAAAATATTCCCGGAACATAATATTATACCTTTGGATTGTAAGTCATAACTGATATATTTACCCCCGGAACTTTCCAATATTCCGGTAATCATAAATTATTTATAAAATATCACCATTCATATGATTAACATTTATTATTATATTGGGTTGCGTTTAATTAATAAAACATATTATCATGACAAATCAGGAAAGAAATTTGAAAATATTTGGAATGGACGCTGTTATACTTGACGCAGACGGCCAAACAATCATAAATGCCAGGGATCACATCAGACAGTGGCATGATCATGGTTTAAAAACAGCTGTTATCATCTCGGGTAAGAACAGTGAACATTTGAAATATTCTGATGTTATCTCAGTGTTCGACAAAAAAGTATATAGTGATCCTTCCGGGAAGTCTGAATCCGGGAATAAATCATCATCACATTTGCTTATCAAAGCATCCGGAGAACTTGGTGTATCTCCCGGTTTAACAGTTGTTCTTGGAGATACTGAAGCAGGTGTTAACGCCGGACAGAAGGGAGAATTTGCTTTTTCGATAGGAATAAATAAAAATCACAACAAAACGCCCCTTTACGAGGCAGGAGCAGATATAGTTATTGACAATTTACAAGAGCTTGAGTTGTATGAGGAGAAAGGAACTACCCCATATTTTACCCAGACATTACCATCGGTTTTTTCAATAAAACCCAAATTTTTTGAAATGATATGGCATAAAAAGATAGTGATCTTTCTTGATTATGATGGAACACTTACACCCATTGTCAAACAACCTGAAGATGCAGTGCTTTCTGACAAAATGAGAGAAACCCTGGAAGAGCTTGCAAAATTCTATACCGTTGCCATTGTTAGCGGAAGAGATATGAATGATGTCATGAATTTTATAAAACTTGATCAATTAATCTATGCCGGGAGTCATGGATTTCGTATATCCGGGCCTAATGACATGTACATGGAAAACGAAAAAGCCAAGAAAATGCTTGGTAAATTAGATGAAATCGAAAAAGAACTAAGAAATAAACTGGAAAACAAGATCAAGGGTGTTAAAATAGAGAGAAAATATTATGCCATTGCGGTACATTACAGAAACTCTCCTGAAGATCAAATCGACAAAATCGTCAATATTGCTGATCAAATGATCAGTAAACATACTGGTTTTAAGAAAGGAGAAGGTAAAAAAGTCGTGGAAGTCAGGCCAGACCTTGACTGGCATAAAGGGAAAGCGCTGTATTGGATCCTTGATGCGGTTGGATTATCCAAAGACCCGGATATATGCCCCATGTATATTGGGGATGATATTACCGATGAAGATGCATTTAAGGCAATTGCCGACGATGGTATCGGGATATTGGTTGGAACCCACAAACAGCCAACAGCTGCACAGTACAAACTTGAAAATGTCGATCAGGTTAGAGACTTCCTGCAAAGCATGTCAAAGTCATACCGTACGGAAAAACACTAATATCGATTCCATATTCTATCAATTTTTCAATTATGAGAAACTGGCTTATCAATTACACCGACTGGAAACCGGATGAACAACCACTCAGAGAAGCGATTTGTACCCTTGGTAACGGCTATTTTGCCACCAGAGGGGCAGCCGAAGAATCCCCTGAAAATGAATATAATTATCCGGGTACTTATCTGGCAGGTGGTTATAACAGGCTGAAATCAAAAATTGCTGGTAAAGAAATAGTAAACGAAGACCTGGTAAACTGGCCGAACTGGCTCTTTCTGACATTCATGCATAAAGACGGCGAATGGTTAAACCTGAATAAAGTCAAAATATATGAATACCGCCAGGTTTTAAACCTGAAGAAAGGGATTCTTGAACGTAAAATGCGGTTTTGTGATTCCAAAAACAGGGAAACCACTCTTTTAACGCGAAGGATCGTCAGCATGCATGATCCCCATGTTGCTGGTATTGAATGGATCCTGAAACCTGAAAACTGGTCCGGTGAAATCATTATAAGTTCAGGTATCGACGGGTCTATTACCAATAATGGTGTTGTGAGATACAGGGATCTGAATGGCAATCATTTGGAGATCGACGATAAAGGGACCATAAACAACAATGACTTTTACCTGCTCTCCGTCACGAAACAATCAAAAATGCAAGTGGCCCAGGCAGTGAGAACAATCGTATCTATTAACAGAAATGAAAATCCGGGACAACGAAAGAATATTCAGAAGGATCAATACATTGGCCAGGAAATTCAATTGCAATGTGAAAAACGTAAACCGGTAAAAATCGAGAAACTCTTATCTATTTATACATCAAAAGATTTTGCTATCAGTGATCCTCTGACTGAGACGAAAACAAAACTCAGTCGTCTGGAAAATTTCAAAACTTTACTGGAAAAACATGTGGTGACATGGTCCCAAATCTGGGATAAAAGTGATCTTGATCTGCAGACCGGAAGCCAAAACCAGCTAATCTTACGGTTGCATATCTTTCACCTTTATCAAACCGCCTCCCATAACAGTATTGATCTTGATTTTGGTGTACCATCACGCGGATGGCATGGTGAAGCTTACAGGGGACATATATTCTGGGATGAATTATATATATTTCCATACATAAACCTGCATAATCCACAACTGGCACGTTCGTTATTGATGTATCGTTACAGGCGTTTACCTGAAGCAAAACAGGCAGCAAAAGATGCTGGCTACAGAGGAGCCATGTATCCCTGGCAAAGTGGCAGTAACGGACAGGAAGAAAGCCAGGAGATACATCTGAATCCTAAATCAGGACGCTGGATCCCGGATCATTCCAGTTTACAGAGACATATCAACGGTGCAATTCCTTACAACGTATGGCAATATTACCAGTGTACCAAAGATATGGGATTTCTTACCTATTATGGCGCTGAAATAATCTTTAACACTGCTTTGTTCTGGTCGAGCATTACTGAATATAATCCTGAACGGGAGCGTTATGAGATTCGTGGTGTAGTAGGGCCGGATGAATATCATACCCAATATCCCGGCGTTGATACTCCCGGATTAAACAATAATGCATATACCAATTTCATGGCTGTATGGGTTCTGCAATGTGCATTGAATCTGCTCGGACTGTTTGATAAGGATGTACAGGAAGAATTTTTCGCCAAGGTTGATTTCGACCAAAATGATATCGAAAAATGGGAAGACATCATTCAAAAAATGTATATCCCCTTTCATGACGGAGATATTATTATGCAATTTGAAGGTTTTGAACAGTTGAAAGATCTCGACTGGAATACATACAGGGGAAAATATGGCGATACGATCCGTCTCGACCGTATCCTCGAGAAAGAAAACGATTCACCAAATAATTATAAAGCGTGTAAACAGGCTGATGTGCTGATGCTCTTTTACCTGTTTTCTTCAGAAGAACTGGTTAAGGTCTTCGATCAGCTGGAGTATGAATTTGATCCTGAAAGTATACCTAAAAACATTGAATACTATAATGAAATAACTTCACATGGCTCCACTTTGAGCCAGGTGATCCATTCCTGGGTTTATACCCGGTCCGACCGCCATCGTTCCTGGAAAAGTTTTGAGGAAGCACTAATGAGCGATTTTAAAGATGTTCAGGGAGGTACAACACCGGAGGGAATTCACCTGGGGGCAATGGCAGGAACGATCGATTTGATCCAACGATGCTATACAGGTCTCGAAATCAGGGATGATGTGCTTTGGTTTAATCCCCAGCTCCCTGAAGATATTAAAACATTGTCTTTCTATGTACGATATCGCAGCCATTGGATCAAACTCGACATTGACACAGACAAACTCAATATAAATTTCGACAAAGGATGGGCTGATCCGGTTGAGATCGGTGTTAAAGGGAAAAAGTTCCGTTTCGAAACCGACGATTCAAAAGAGTTTGACTTATAACATCATTGTTCTCTTTTGATCAGCTTATGAATGATTATTTTCATAAAAACATTGACAAATAAGATAAAAAGTGTAACTCCTACAGCAAGGTAGTACTGTTTCAACGCAACTGTTATACCTATGCCTGTTGAGAACAAAATTGTAGCAGCTGTTGTCAGGTATTTTATCTTGGATTCTTTTTCAATCTGCAATACCGTCCCTGCACCTATAAAACTGATTCCCACCACAATGGCCTGGATAATGCGGATAGGATCAGCCTGGATCAGGTCTGCCAGGGCAATATCCCTGAAATGAATCACAATTACTTCACCCAGTGATACCAGCAATGCCACAGCTCCACCAACGATCATATTGGTGCGCATACCCGCAGGCTTGTCCACTCTTTCCCTTTCAAATCCTATGATACCTGATAACATGGAAGCAATGATAACATGTAGCAGTATGATCAGCTGATATTTTAAATCCATAATAAACAACTTTATATTTATTTTTTAAACGGACATGAAGTTTTTAATGAAAAATTACACAAAGACTCATGAAACCATGCCTGCCGGCCTTGCTTTGCTGTCCGCGTGTCGCCAAAGCTTTAGCGGAGGCGCAAGCTTCGCAAAGGCGCAGAAGGCAGGAAAGTTCATGGGAGTTCCCTGCTGTAAAGTTTAAATTTGTATACTAATAATGACAAATTTAAACTTTTACAGAGGAAATTTAATAAGTTTTATGATCGGTACGCTGATTATATTCATATAATATTAAAAAAGAGGCTGTTTAAAAAGACTTTTTAAACAGCCTTTACTCGAAAGGATTGAACTTCATGTTCGGATCGGGGATCAGGTTCACATCGAGTTTTGCAATTGATCTCAGGTCTTCAACATCTTCTTCGATCTCAATATCGTCAGGATGATAATACCAGTTTGCTGTAACCTTTCCACCTTTATCCTGATATTCCTTTAGTTTTATCATGACATAAAGTATTCGTTTGGATGAACTGGTATTGAAATAGGTAAGTTTAAAATTAAATGTAATCGGTTTTGCCACTTCACTCATAAACTGATCAAGCCATTGAAGTAAATTATCATAAAATTCAGAAGTTTTTTCCAGATATGATTCCCCGCTAATTTCACATACTCCCGTTTCTGCATTGAAATTCACTGACGGCAAATCAAATTCTTCCCTGGAACCCTTGATGATGAGATTTTCCATTATTTCAAGATATTAATTGATCTCAGCCGGATATTAAACCAAATATTAAAGTAATAGATATCTTCATTTTGTTATTTGTGGTTATTGGAATACTGGATTGTTGGAATGTTGGAATAATGGAATGCTGGAATATTGCCTGCCGGAGTATTAGCAAAGGCAGGTCTCACGAACATTCTTCCATCATTCCATTCTTATGTAATTCATAAAGTTACCATCACTCACACACCAATACCCACACACACTAACACACCCCCGATACGCTTCGCTATCGGGATTAGTTCGACTCCGTTCATTCAGCTCGCTTTGCTCCTGAATGAACAGTCTCACTGAACAATTTACGAATATACCAATTTATATATTTTTCCAAACTACAATTCAATCCCCATAACCGTGATATCATCCCTTTGCTTTTCATATCTCATGAATCCCAGCAATTCCTCTTCGAAATATTCCCTTTGTTTTTCCATGGAAAAATTTCCCGTCTTCACTAAAATATCCATGAATCTTTTAATTCCAAACTTCTCCCTGTATGGTGAAGGCTGGTCGGTGATACCATCCGTTGTGAGGTATATCTTGTCACCCCTGCTCAGCAACAGTTCCCTGGTGGTAAATTTCCGTTCTTTATAATACCTTCCCCCGACTGTTTTTCTGTCACCCCTGATCATTTCAGCTTCCGATTGATTCCGTGTATAATACAAAGGTCTTCTTGCCCCTGAAAAAAGAACCCGGAACTCACCATTCTGTTGTTTTTTCATGTTTTTATTTTTATCTATCCTGCAAAGACACACATCCATGCCATCATCATTCCCGGTCTGATCCTGTTTTAGTGCCTGCCGGAGATTTATATCCATCCTCTTCAGGATCTTATCAGGTTCATAGATATGGTTTTCGTTTACAATGGTATTTAGCAGTCTTGAACCGATCATTGAAAGAAATCCACCAGGGACACCATGACCGGTACAATCAACCACGGCAAAAAAGATCATATCGATATTGGTTCTTGATTTCCGTTTAGTTGTAAACCAGTAAAAGTCTCCGGACACGATATCCT
Organism: uncultured Bacteroides sp.; assembly: GCA_964527875.1. Lineage (GTDB taxonomy): Bacteria > Bacteroidota > Bacteroidia > Bacteroidales > SM23-62 > LJUQ01. Next base: position 7,547 of record CAZGOR010000148.1, read on the forward strand.
TTGGAAGGTAGATCGTAAAATTTTCAAATTGTTTATCAATTTGTTCATGGCCGGGCAGGATGGCATTCTGAATAGTAAGTGCATAATAGATACTGGACTTAATATCTTCATTTTGTTTTTCTATAGCACGGTTAATTTTTTCAAGCTGCTCCTGTTGTGCAAGGATTTCCTGTTTTTGTTTGGAGATCTCCACATTCTGTCTTGCAATAGAATCATTTCTTTCTTTAAGAATCCTGTTTGCTTTTCTTCTGATCTGATTCGCCCTGATCACGAAAAAGATAATCACAGAGATCAGGACAACGAGGATAATTAAAAAGTAGAGCAGGTACTGTTGGCGTGCAATGATGATATTTTGTTCACCCAGGACAGATTCCTGTTTTTTTATTTCATTTTGCTGATAAATAATGGAATCGCGCTGAAGCCTCAGGATTTCATTTCCGGCTATGATTGAGTCCTGCTGTAATTCAAGTTGGTTTTCAATCAATTGAATCTCTGTTTTCAGCTTTTCGAACTCCTCTTCTCTTTTCTTAAGCTGGATTGTCCTCTCTTCCAGGCTTTGTTGTTGCCTGCTTATCTCAGTAGTGAGTAATTTCCATTCTTCCTTCTGATGATCAATATTCCGGTTAAGGGAATCAATCTCCTCTTTGCGTTGCTCAAGTTTTTCATACTGTTGATTCAATTCGGCATTGAGTGTTTCCAGCTCTTTTTTAACCAATTGAAGCTGCTCTTCCGAAATCCTGTATATTTCCCTTAATTCTTCCTCTCTTCCACCTACGTAAAGAATTTTTTGTGATACACGGAGTCCGGCATCATCAATATTTTTCTTATTCAGCTCAAAAGGTTTTCCACCTGAACTCAGGGCCAGCATATTGATCATAATATATTCATATTGCTCACAACTATCTGTCACCAGTAAAACCGGCCTGTTTTTAATCTTACTCCAAACTTTCCTGATGTTATGGTTCTTTTCCTCATCAACAAAAAGAATATGAACAGGTGTAATATCCTTAATCCTTTTGAAATAACTGACATTTAAAGGTTTGCTTTTAAATGCACCTGTCTGGGATTTAAAACTCAATTCGTTATAAATCTTATTTGAGCCAAGGACACCTATTTCGTATACAGCGGACACAATACTATCAGGCCATTCCACATAATTTGCAAGAAGAATGATATATTCGGCTTTGATCCTGCTTTCAGAAAATACCTGGGCATAAGATTTCCATGACAGGAATGCAGACAGAACCAATAATATAACAGTTTTAAAAATTCTCATAAACAAAGACAGAACCAAACATGATCAGGATTTCCAAACGAATTTAAAACCAGGAAAAGGCAGATATTTCAAAGTTAAGAAAAAATGATATAACTCACTCACCGGGTGACTGCCAGTCACCCGGTGAGTGAGTTAATTTTAAAATTAATACTTTTGCACCGGAGAGATGTCGGAGCGGTTGAACGGGGCGGTCTCGAAAACCGTTTCCGCCAAAAGGCGGACGGGGGTTCG
>CAZGOR010000149.1:0-6007 GCA_964527875.1 uncultured Bacteroides sp.
CAAAATAAATTAAGAAAAAAAAATTAAATTGTTGAAAACCAGAATAAGTACGAATTAGGTTAAAGAAGGTTAAAGTCCCTTCGGGTTCACATAGAATTAATAAAGCTTTCGGTCTTTAATAACTGGAGGTTTTTTTATCATTTGATACACGATTTGATACATTCTAACCTTTCAAATCGGTTTCCCAGGAATAAATTTCTCCTTACTTTTATTAAACACAAAGAACGTGAAATGCGAAAATTCAATAAATTGAGAATTATATAACTTAAAAATTAACTCTATGGAATAAATAAGAAGGAAAAATGCTATTGAATTATATAAAGAGTTCAAAAAAAATAATTTGATAGAAAATATAGAATATTGTTGTGTCATTGTTGCTGGTGATAAAAATGCAAAAATATGGTTAAGTCCACATGAACCAAAACCAGAATTTTATAAAGATCAGACCATTTTTTTCATTCAGGAAATAAAATCAGAGTTAATAGTTACTTCGTATTGCCCTGCCAAAACGTGAAGAGGTTAAACCTAAGCCGGCAAAAGAAATCAAAATTTCATAATTGGATTTAAAGGACGGGAAAAATTTTTTCCCGTCCTTTTTCTTTAAAGTCTGGCTTAAAATTTGTATAACATTAAAAAGTGTTTTCACCGTTTTATTGTTGGGCATCATTCATTAATAATAAGTATTACATGTGATCAAATAGCCCCAAACGTTTATTAATGAGATTATTGTTTTACTTAATAATGAGTTAATGATGAGTCGTATGATTCACAAATATGGATTTACAAAAGTATGGATCCGGTTCATATTGGCATTATGCTTACTTTTTACCGGTGAGCATCTGATGGCGCAATACTTTGGCCGGAATAAACCAAATTATAAAACCTTTCATTATAATGTATATCAAACTCCACATTTTGATATATATCATTATATTCATAACGATTCACTGCTTAACAATCTCGCCGGATCATCAGAAGAATGGTATCAGATGCATCAAAGTGTTCTGAAGGATTCTTTTGACTTTCGGAATCCAATGATCATTTATAATAATCATGCTGATTTTCAGCAAACCAGGGCAGTCAGCAGTCTGATTAGTGTAGGCACCGGTGGTGTGACTGAAGCTTTAAAAAATCGTGTCATATTTCCTGTTGCATTTACCCAGGCCCAGACCGACCATGTTCTGGGCCACGAGATGGTTCATGCCTTCCAGTTCCATATGATTACAGGTGAAGACTCTCTATCATTAAACTCGATCCAGAGTTTACCTCTGTGGATGATTGAGGGCATGGCTGAATATTTAAGCATTGGAAGTGTTGATCCGAATACTTCCATGTGGATGAGAGATGCTTTATTGAATAAAGATTTCCCAACACTTAAAGATCTTACCAGAAATTCATCAAAATATTTTCCATACAGGTATGGGCATGCATTCTGGGCCATGGTAGGAAAAACATGGGGTGATACAATGATTGCACCGCTTTTTATACAAACAGCACAAAGAGGGTATGAAAACGCTATTGAATCTGTTCTGGGTTTAGGTACTGAAAGCCTTTCCGGTATGTGGAAAAGTGCTATGGAAGTACACTATAAAAATTATATGAATGATTCAATCGATCATCCTGTTGGAAAAAAAATATTATCTGTTGACAATGCTGGCCGGATCAACATTTCACCATCCATTAGTCCGGATGGTAAATACATGGCTTTCCTTTCTGAACGGGATATCTTCACACTTGATCTATACCTTGCTGATATTCAGACGGGGAAGATCATAAAAAAACTTTCAAGCGTTGTTAAGAATGATGAGATTGATGATTTTAATTTTATCGAGTCATCAGGAACATGGTCACCGGATGGAAAGAAATTTGCTTTTGTGATTGTCGAAGAAGGAATCAATAAAATGGCGATCCTGGACGTTGAAAAAGCTAAAATAATTGAAGAGATTGAAATTCCGGAGGTGCCATCATTCATCAATCCTTCATGGTCGCCAGACAGTAAATATATTCTTCTTTCCGGACTCGTAAAAGGGCAAAATGATTTATATCTGTTTGAATTGGAAACCGGAAAAATTGATCAATTAACAAACGATTACATGTCAAACATCCATCCCTCATGGTCATCGGATGGTAAATTCATTGTATATGCTGCCGAAAAACTTAATGATTCTGATAATCAGAAAAAGTATTGTTTCGATCTTGCAATTTTTGATCCTGAAACCAGAGAAACCAGATATATTGATGTATTTCATGGAGCCATGAACTTAAATCCTGTTTTTTCACCTGATGACCGTTCAATATATTTTATTTCTGATAATGATGGATTCAGGAATCTTTATCGTTATGATATCAAATCTGGCAAAGTATATCGTCTGACATCTTTACTAACCGGGATCAGCGGGATTACAGCCTATTCACCTGCAATTGATGTTGCCAGAAATACCGGACAACTGGTTTATACCTACTATTTTAATAATAGTTATCAGATTTATGCATCAGCCCTGACAGATTTTAATGAAACAGAAATAAATCCGGATGAAATAAATCAGGAAGCCGGAACTTTGCCACCACTCATGCACTTATCAGAAAATATTATAGATACATCTCTTTATAACCATTCTGACGTCTCAGGAACAGTATCCTGTCCTTTCAAAACAGTACCTTACAGGCCAAAATTCAAACTTGACTATATCTCGAATATACAGGCAGGTATTTCAGCTGGCCGGTATGGAACAGGAATGGCCGGGGCTGTGAATATGATCTTCAGCGATATTGTCGGGAACAACCAACTGTATGCAGCACTGGCAATGAATGGGGAAGTATTTGATATAGGCGGGCAGGTTGCCTATGTTAATCAAAAGAAAAAAATAAACTGGGGTGCTGTTGTTTCGCATATTCCATACATGTCGGGTCAATTCAGTTACAAGTATGATTCTTTGAATTTTGAAGGAGAAAAGATACCGGTTACCGATTATATGATTGACCTGATGCGTATGTTTCAGGATAAAGTTTCTTTATTCTCTTTTTACCCCCTTTCACAAACAAGGAGATTTGAAGCCGGAACGTCTATTGCCTGGTATTATTATCGTATCGACAGGTACCACAATTATTTTTATGATAACTGGCTTAAGTTAGGTGAAAAAAAAGAAAGGATGCCGGCACCCGAGGGTTTCCATTTACAGCAGATAGATCTTGCGTACGTTGAGGATAACTCATATTTTGGGATGACTGCACCGATGCAAGGACACCGATCAAGATTCCAGCTTGAAAAATATTTTGGTGCCCTGAATTTTTATTCCGCTCTGTTAGATTACAGGAAATATTTTTATATCAAACCTGTGAATCTGTCATTTCGTTTATATCATTACGGAAGATATGGTAAAGGTTCTGAAAGTGATCTTATCGCTCCACTTTATATTGGTTATCCATGGTTCGTAAGGGGATACGAAAGTAAATCCTTCTATGATATGAATAACGGGAATGAAAATGCTTTGAACTTTAACCAACTTTCAGGTTCCAGGATAATGGTCGGCAACATCGAATTAAGGGTGCCGTTTACAGGTCCCGAAAGATATGCCTTCATCCCGTTTAAATGGTTATATACTGACCTGAATTTATTTTTTGATGGTGGATTAGCCTGGAGTTCATATATGCAACCAGCCTTAAAATGGCAACCGGAATCACCTGATGAAACAATACCACTCTTTAGTGTCGGAGCCAGTATCAGGTTCAATCTTTTTGGTTATGCCGTAATCGAACCATTTTATGCTATTCCGCTCCAAAACGGTGGATGGGAAAATGGTTCATTTGGATTGAATTTTACACCTGGCTGGTAAAAAATGAAAATCCATCAGCTTCAATCTGTTCCGTATACATGAACACTGTTCTGGGCGGAGGGAAGGTAGTTTATTCCGAACCAGCAGATCAGGAGAACCACAAATGCAAGACTGAGAACCCACAGGGGAACCCTGACTTTTCGAGGCTGGAATTTTCGAAAATGTATATAAATCAGATAACTCAACCATGTAAGAAAAGCCCAGGTTTCTTTTGGATCCCATGTCCAGTAATGTCCCCAGGCCTCTTTAGCCCACAGCGCCCCGAAAAGCAAGCCAAGCGTAAGAAAAGAAAATCCAATATATACCAGGTTATCAGCAAGCCGGAGAGTGTATTGGTTGAAATGACTATAATATATCTGATACAATCCTTTAAGGGCAACCAGTGAAGAGGCGGCAAGCAGAGCATATGCGAAAATATAAACAATCACATGGGGTACAAACCATGGGCTTTGGAGTGCAGGCATCAATGACTTGTCATATGTTTCAGGATGAAGCCAATTTATAATCATGAACAATGATGCCATTCCAAGGGCATAACTCAGGAACCATTTGTATTTCCATCTGAGGTAGGTAACAAATCCTATAACAGGAAGGAAAAGAGAATACCATAAACGGGTCTCACCAATTGTGCGCAGGGGAGGCCTCTCAAGACCCTTCCAGAGCAATACCAGGAAAATTGTCAGAATAATTATCCCCGTGATCACAAATATTCTCCCTAACCATTCAGCTTTTTTATACTTCGGTGACAGATAGGTCAGTGAAGTTCCAATGATCCAACAGATAATTGTAATCAATCCAAAAAACGGATAATTGATCCAATTCATTTTACTTTCTTTGTTTGTTCATTACCTATCCAGAAAATATATGCTGCACCAGCCAGAAGCATAAAAATGCCAATATAAACTACTGTCAGCCAAGGATCTTTAATGACCTCAAGGATGCTGGTTTTTGACCACTTACCCTTCCGACTATCATAACTGACCTGATAAATATTGTATCCTTTGATCTTGAATGGTTTATTTACTTCAATGGCTATGGTATCTCGTTTCATGCCTGAATCAACGACAATATCTGAAACAAATCGTTCAGCTTCAGGATTCAGCATAACCATAACGTGCCGGTTGTCAAGTTGAATATATTTGACCGGAACGAGATAACTGCCGCAACTAAGCCATTCTTCAATAACGTCATTGTTCATTTTATTCCTGACTTCGACAAATGCAGCCGGAGCAGCTCCCTCTGCATCTGAGGATATATATCGTGCTGAATCAGTAATGGCATATTTAATAAATCTTTTGATTCTAATGGTCCACTTATCAAATTCAGTTTTACTTCCCTCTTCCGAAGGAATATAAACAAATCCATCGTAGGGTACCAGTTCACCTGTATTTCTGTCGACAATACCAATCTTTGGCCTATATTCATCTATCCGGAAATCAATCAATTTCATTGAAAAAGGTAATTCATGGACTATCCCGGATTGGTCTGCAGCTACACTCATGAATCTGTCTTTTTCATGCAATTCAATTGTCATTCTTTTAATATCTCCTGAACCAAGCCCAGCTGCAGCAAGTACAATCCACATTCCTGCATGATTAAGCAGAAAACCGATATTTCTTCTGTTCAATGTAGTTGATCTGCGAAGTATAACCAAACCAAGACTTGTGAGCAGATATATTGATGATATCATAAAAACCCAGTTGTTTTTCATATGGTATAATCCCAGTGTCCTGATGACCGGATGTACGTGAGGATTGCCCTGCGGTATAAATCCCAGGAGAAGAACAAGAAATGTAAAAAAAGATATAGCACTGATAGCAGCAGGAATACTTGATAACCATTTAATCATTGGATGTCTCCGGAAAAGAATATGTATCAGAATGATTATGATAATCAGCAGTAAACCGGTAATCAAATTAGCGGGCCATTGAATACCCTGGAATCCCCTTCCTTTTGTAAGTACCTCGAATATAAAACCCAGAAGCATTAATTCAAGAACGATCAGAAAACTTTCTTTATATCTCCAGGGATATTGCCAGGTTTTTCGGTTATTTTTATCCGTATCCATTGATAAAAATAAGTTGAATGATATAAATAAGAGAGCCAAAAGTAGTGAATAGATTGGAATATTGGGATAGTTAATTGGTAAATTAGTAAAATAGTTAATTTGTTAA
>CAZGOR010000149.1:6017-9040 GCA_964527875.1 uncultured Bacteroides sp.
AATTTGTGTGTTAGGGTTTGAGGGTAGGGAGTGCTCTTTGTTAACTGCACAAACTGGTACCCGGTTATTGGTGGATTTGGAAAATAAATATGAATTCACCAATTTCCCAATTAACAAATTCATTAATTTTACATAACAGTTTGTAAAATAAATACTACCAAAATGAAAAAAATACTAACTATTATTTTAATAATCATACTGATTATTATTGGTGCGCTGATTATTACTCCGATGTTTTTCAAGGATCAATTGCTTCAAAAAGCTAAAGAGGTTGCTAACACAAGCGTTAATGCTAATGTCGATTTCAGGGATTTCAGGTTGTCGTTGTTCAGGAATTTTCCGAGATTAACAGTATCGTTGGAAGGTTTATCGGTAGTTAACCGTGAACCATTTGAGGGAGATACACTTGTCGCATTCGAAGAATTCAATGCAACGGTTGACCTGATGAGTATCATAAAAGGTGATGCCATACGTGTACGGGGGATACTTCTGGACCAGCCAAAAATTGCCGGGCTCATCCTGGAAGACGGAACAGCCAATTGGGATATTGCAAAACCATCTGAAAAAGAGGTTGAGGTTGAAGAAGAAGTTGATACAACCGGTTCGGGAGGTATGGATCTTAAAGTTGCACTGAAGAAATTCGAGATCAGGTCTGCTGATATTTTGTATGGTGACAGGAGCAGTGGCATGCAGGCTTCAATGGAAAATTTTAATTTTTTGTTATCCGGAGACCTGTCACAGGACTTTTCCAGTCTGGCTATACGTTCTGAGACAGAAAGGATCAATTTTGTTTTTGAGGGCATCAGATACCTGAAAGATGCAGTACTCAATATGGTATTTAATGTTGATGCCGATCTGGCTAATTCTGTCTTTACACTGAAAGAAAACAGTGTTGCACTGAATGCACTGGAACTTAGGTTTGATGGTGAAGTTGCCATGCCTGATGAAGAAACCATTTCTATAGATATGACTTTCAATACACCTTCAACAGATTTCAGGGGGTTGCTTTCAATGGTCCCGGCAGTTTATATACAGGATTTTGAGGATGTTGAAACATCCGGCAACCTCTCCCTGTCGGGAGATATAAACGGAATATTGCAGGGCGAAAAAACACCCTCTGCAAATCTTATACTGTTAGTCGAAGATGCAAGGTTCAGTTACCCGGATCTGCCAAAATCAGCAGAAAATATCAATATTAATGTTGAAGTATCATATGACGGCGTTCAGAACGATAATTCAACGGTGGATGTGAATCAGTTTCATGTTGAGCTTGGAGGAAATCCTGTTGATTTCAAAATGCATATGATCACACCCATAAGTGATCCCCAGGTTAATGCACAGTTGACTGCAAATATTGATTTTGCAACCCTTGTGGATGTTGTTCCGATGGAGGATATCAATCTTACTGGCAAGATGGATGCAAAAGTTGATATGATGGGTAAAATGTCATCTATTGAAAATGAAAAATATGAAGAGTTTCAGGCAGATGGCAGAATCAGTCTGCAGGAATTTGAATTCAATTCACCGGATATACCAAAACCTGTCATGATTCAACAGACAATCCTGAACTTTTCACCCCAGTATATACAATTAGCTTCATTTGATGCTGCAATCGGGTCAAGCGATCTGCATCTGAAGGGTGATCTGGAAAACTTTATCCCATATCTGTTCAGCGATGGTACTGTAAAAGGATCTTTGGATTTTACCTCGGACCTTCTTGATTTGAATGAATTCTTATCTGAAGAAGAGGAAGTAGAAGAAGTTGAAGTTGAGGATACAATTGTGTTAAATGTTGTTGAGGTACCGGAAAATATTGATTTTACGCTTACTTCATTCCTGAAGAAAGTTAAATATGATAAACTTGATATAGACAATATTGCGGGACTGATTCAGATTAGAGATCAAAAAGTTATGTTAACAAATCTCAGTATGAATATTCTGGAGGGAAGTATGATCATGTCGGGTGAATATAATACACAGGATATCAAATCTCCAATGGCTGATTTTGACTTAGATATCAATTCGATTGATATTCCATCAGCTTTTGCTGCATTTAATACCGTCCAGCGTCTTGCACCGGTTGCAGAGATTGCCAAAGGTAATGTTTCATCCAAAATGGAAATAACCACTTTTCTGGATGAGCATATGAATCCGGTTTTGAACACATTGGTTGGCGGAGGCAAGCTCATGTCAAATAATGTTGAGATCAGTGATTCAAAGACACTGCAAAAAATTGGTGACCTCCTTAAAACCGATAAATATGATGTGATTCGTGTGAATAACTTTGCGCTTGATTTCGAAATACGAAATGGCAGGGTTTATATTGAACCTTTTAAATTCGATCTGGGCAAAAGCAAAGTCACTCTTGAAGGTGATCAGGGCATTGACCAGACAATGAATTACCAGATGAAGATGAATATTCCGAAATCAGAACTTGGAGCGGCAGGAGAATCTGCAATGGAGGGATTGAATGCACTGGCCTCCGAGCAGGGACTTTCCCTCGATTTTGGAGATGAGCTGGATGTCGGCTTTCATGTTACAGGAACCTTTAAAGATCCAAAGGTTAGACCGGTGTTTGAACAGGGAGTGAGAAAAATTTCTGAACAGGTGAAAGAAGAGGTAACTGAAAAGGTAAAAGAGGAGGTTGAGAAAGTAAAGGAAGAGGTAAAAGAAGAAGTAAATAAGGAAGCGGAACGTATCCTCAGGGAAGCTGAAGAACAGGCAGAAAAAATCAAGGAGGAAGCTCATCAAGCAGGTGAAGAACTGATAAGACTTGCTGAAGAAGAGGGACAGAAACGTATTGAAGACGCAGGTAATAATCCGATTAAAAAAATTGCTGCCGAGGAATATGCAAAAAGACTAAAAAAGGAGGCTGAGGAAAAAGCGAAAAAACTTGAGGAAGAGGCAAATGAAAAAGCAGATAATATAATGCAAAAGGCTAATGAAGAAGCCGGGAGACTGAAATAAAAAGAGACTGTCTAAAAAGTCTATTAAAACATTTAACCACAGAGGAAACAGAGATT
>CAZGOR010000150.1:0-9033 GCA_964527875.1 uncultured Bacteroides sp.
TATTGCTGCTACCGGTTTAAATAATACTGATAATCCTGGTCCTGGTGTACCGGTCATCCGGGCTATCAGGGAATCAGAGATGTTTGATCCCAGAATCATTGGTCTTGCCTATGAAAGTCTTGAACCAGCTATTTACATGCACAACTTAGTAGATAAAGCCTACCATATCCCTTATCCTTCTGAGGGTGCTGATGCATTGATGGAAAGGATCAGCCAGATCAACCAGAAAGATCCGATTGATGTACTGATCCCTAATTTCGACTCAGAACTTTACGCTTTCATGAAATCCGAGAAAATCCTGAAAGATTTGGGAATCAAAACTTTTCTCCCAACATTACAACACCTCGAAGAACGTCACAAAGCTAATCTGGTTGAGTTTGGAAAAAAATACCAGGTTCATGTACCTAAAAGCAAACCTATACTCAATCAGAACGATATTGAAAAGATCAGGAATGATTTCGAATATCCCGTAATGGTTAAAGGTAAATTTTACGATGCTTACCTTGCCTATAATCCCGAACAGGTTCGTATGTATTTTAATAAGATCAGTGCCAAATGGGGATTTCCTATTATCATCCAGGAATTTATCCGCGGGACGGAGGTTAACGTTGTTGCTCTGGGAGATGGAGAAGGGAATACTGTTGGGGCAGTCCCAATGAGAAAGCAATATATTACAGATAAAGGAAAAGCATGGGCAGGCATTACACTTGATGACAAAAAAATGCTTGATCTCACCCATAAGATCATTGGTTCAATGAAATGGCGCGGAGGAATGGAACTTGAACTGATAAAATCTCAAAAAAATGAATTATTCGTGATCGAGATCAATCCCAGGATCCCCGCATGGGTATACCTGGCTGTGGGAGCCGGTCAAAACCTGCCTGAAGCCCTTGTAAAACTGGCTCTTGGTATAAAGGTTGTACCATTTGAAAAGTATGAGATCGGTAAAATGTTTATCAGGTATTCCTACGACTTCATCACGGACCTTAAAGAATTTGAAAAACTGTCAACTTATGGTGAATTATGATCAATATCAATGATTTATCGATTTAATAAAAATCTTCCAATAAATAATATAATGATGCACTCAGAGTTATCCAGTATACATTTGCATAATATTTGAACTAATTAATCTTTCAATACTCTTATTATGGAAAAGAAACAATTCGAACGACCTTATATTAAAAAATTAAGTGCCGGTATGCCAAGTAAATTTGGTATGCCTGTAAAAGTCGAGTCGATCTCACACATTGATGATCAGTCTATTGAAGAATTGATCAAAAACTATGGTTCTCCTCTTTATGTGATTTCTGAGAGGATTATCAGGGATACCATATCAAAAGCAAAACAGGCATTCACGACCCGTTATCCAAAAGTTCAGTTTGCATGGTCGTATAAAACAAATTATCTGAATGCTGTTTGTAAGATTTTTCATCAGGAGGGATCATGGGCTGAAGTAGTCTCACGTTTTGAATATGATAAAGCTCTTCATAACGGTGTCAAAGGTTCGCAGATCATTTTTAACGGCCCGGATAAAACGGATGACGACCTTGAATTAGCGATCAATAACGATTCCCTGATCCACATTGATCACTTCGATGAAATGTATGCCATTAATGCAATAGCTGATAAGCTGAATAAAAAGCCCAAAGTAGCTATCAGGATCAATATGGATACCGGTATTTATCCTATGTGGGACAGGTTTGGTTTCAATTATGAAAATGGAGAAGCATGGGATGCTATTAACAGGATTATGATCAACGATAAACTCGAACTTACTGGTTTGCATACACACATTGGAACCTATATGCTTTCCGCAAACGCTTATAATGTTGCCATGTTAAAATTGGCTGATCTGGCTTTTCGGATTGACAGAAAATATGGTGTCAGCCTTAAATACATTGATATAGGAGGTGGGTTTGCTTCAAGAAACACCCTGAAAGGAGATTATCTTCCCGGGATAGATACTGTTCCGTCATTTGATGAATATGCTGAAGCTATTACCTCTGCATTGCTTAATTCAGAGATCAATCCGAGGAAACTGCCGGTTCTGATCCTTGAAACCGGACGTGCATTGATTGATGATGCCGGTTATCTTCTCGGTACTGTCGTGGCAAACAAAAGACTACCAGACGGACGAAGAGCAACCATTGTCGATATTGGCGTAAATCTGTTATTCACATCTTTCTGGTATGAACATGAAATACACCCTTCAAAACCATCTTCCGAACACCTTGAAGAATCAACCATTTACGGTCCACTCTGTATGAATATTGATGTACTGAGAGAAGCTATTGCGTTTCCGATCCTTAAAAAGGGAGATCATTTTGTAATCAATCGTATTGGAGCATATAACATGACCCAATGGATGCAGTTTATCACCCTCAGACCCAATGTTCTTTTAATTGATACCAAAAATCAGGTCCACATTATCAGAAAAGCTGAGGATATTCAAGATGTTATGGAAGCCGAAAATGTTCCTGAACATCTTATCTAAGCTGGTAGCAATTGTTTGATGAATAAAAAATATGACATACCACTGATATTGAGAGGTATCCTGAATAGTTATTCCCAGGTATTTTTTTCAGATAAAAGATTATTTGCTGTTATTCTCCTGGTAGTTACTTTCGTAGACCTTTATGCCGGGCTCTTCGGCCTCATTTCCGTAATCATAACAAATCTTACCGGATACCTGCTTGGTTATGATAAACATATCATTTCAAAAGGAATCTATGGATTTAACAGCCTGCTGGTTGGCTTGGGTCTCGGTATTTATTACAGTCCGGATCTTTTTCTTTTATTGATTGTTATTCTTGCTGCAATTCTTACTCTTTTCATTGCCGTTTCAATGCAGGGTATTATCGGGAAGTATGCACTTCCTTATCTTAGTATACCGTTCCTGCTGAGTATCTGGACATTTACACTGGCTACCAGAGAATTTACTGTATTAGGTATCAGTGAAAGAGGTATCTATACATTTAATGATCTTTATATCCTTGGCGGTAATTTCCTGGTTCGTATTTACGAGTGGTGGAATAATCTTCAGATAGACCGATCTTTAAGAATATACCTGATCTCCCTGGGCGCTATCCTGTTCCAGTTTAACCTGTTATCGGGAATACTCATTGCTATTGGACTACTATGTTATTCTAGGATATCCTTTACATTATCTCTGCTGGGATTCTACACGGCTTACCTGTTTTACGAAATTATTGGTGCAGACATATCTGAAATAAGTTATAGTTATATCGGCTTTAATTATATCCTTACCTCCATCGCACTGGGCGGATTTTTCATCATTCCTTCAGCCAGGTCTTACCTGTGGGTTATGATCCTTATTCCACTGGTGGCAATCATTACGATTAGCCTTTCGTCAATTTTTTCATTATTCACCCTCTCCCTGTATTCTCTGCCTTTCAATATCGTTGTATTATTATTTCTCTATTCATTAAAATTCAGGACACATTTTTCCACCAAACTTACCGAAGTTTTTATTCAGCAAAACTCACCTGAAAAAAATCTGTATTCATTTCATAATGATCTGATCCGCTTTCGCCATAATATGGAACCTGTTAAATTACCATTTTTTGGCACATGGACAATCTCACAAGCACATGATGATGAGCATACCCATAAAGCTGAATGGAAACATGCCTGGGATTTTATTATTACAGATCCTGAAAACAACCAGTATAAGGGTAGTGGTGATCAGTTGACAGACTACTATTGTTACGATAAAGCTGTGATTGCCCCGGCTGATGGTACGGTGGAACATGTTGATGATGATATTCCGGATAACAAAATCGGTGAAGTAAATATAGAAGAGAATTGGGGAAATACCGTGATTATCAAACACGCTGACAACCTGTATTCTTCTCTCAGCCATCTAAAACCAGGTTCGGTAAAAGTAAAACCGGGAGATCATATCAGGGAAAAAGATGTTATTGGAAATTGTGGAAATTCAGGGAGGTCACCTTATCCACATATACATTTTCAGTTACAGTCCACTCCGTATATTGGATCTCATACGTTACACTATCCTTTAAGTTATTACATTTTACATACGGAAAAAGGCTTTGAATTGTGTCAGTTTCAAATTCCTCAAAAAGATCAAAAAATATCAAACATCGAAGTGAATGAATTAATTCATCATGCATTTGATTTTATTCCGGGACAAAAACTCAGTTTTAAATCCATTCAAAATAAAAATGAATCATTTGAAGAATGGGAAGTACAAACCGATCCATATAATAATCCTTATATCATTTGTAAACAGAATCATTCAAAAGCATGGTTTACCAATGATGGAAATCTTCTCTATTTTAAACACTATGAAGGCAGGAAAAATACTTTGCTTTATTACTTCTTTATTGCAGCTTTCAAGGTACAACAAGGATTTTATGACAATCTTGTTCTTCACGACAAATTCCCAATAAACCTGATCTTTAAATACCCCTTGCTTGGCCTTCAGGATTTCTTTGCTCCTTTCTTGAAATTCCTGCAATCAGAATATCTGCTTAATTATGATTATATTGATAATGAACTGTCTCCGTCAAGAATCGTCCTTAAATCAAAAGCCAGAAACAGGATATTTGGCCGTCACACAAGCGAATATAATTCTACCATTGAGTTGGATCAAAATGGCTTAAAACAATTTACCATTGAGGGGAAAGGATTAACAACCAACGCTATATGTCAGTCAGATTAATAATAATAATCATATTTTCTTTTATCTCTTTGCAGGTTTCTGCTCAGGATTACAACAACTTTAATATAGTCGATAAGGAAACCTACCGGTTTTATATTGAAAAAAAATGGGATTCATTAATATCTAAAGGTAACCAGGCAATAAAAAGTGGTCTTGACTATTATTATCTGCGAATGAGATTGGGTATTGCTTATTATGAAAAGGAAAATTACATCAAAGCATCAAAACATTTCAAAACGGCGCTTCAATTCAATGAAGGCGATCCGGTGGCACTTGAATACCTCTATTATTCTTTTTTGTTTTCCGGAAAAGAAGACCGGGCAAGATTCATTTCAAAAGATTTTAACAACACACTTAAAGAAAAAACAGGGACTGCTACAAAACAATTTATCAAACAATTAAACACAGAATATCTTTATCATAACTGTATGAATGAGGGTGTCATTAGTAATCCGGATGATTATTTCCCCGTTGATCTGCAGGGTTACCAGGTTGTAACCCGGAATTTCAGTAATTTCAGTTTGACGACTTCCCATCCATTGAGATACAGGTTCAGTATATTTCATGGATACACCTATCTTCAAAAAACAAATCTATATCATTATAATGATGGTATTTATATCGTGAACAATCCCGACTATACTGTCCGTCAGCATCAATATTATATTGCTCTGAATACAACTTTACAGGACGGCTGGATGGTCAGCCCTTCATTCCATTTCTTATCATCCCATTATCCTCTGATAAATTCTATTTCTACAAGTAGTCCGGGAGGACCCCGGGTTAACTATATCAACACAAATGATTATGGCTTGGTCACCGGTATGTTGGTATCAAAGGCTGCCGGATTTATAAATTTCAGATTTGCCCTGCATTATTCTTATCTGAACGATGCAGAACATATTCAGGATTTATTGGGATTCACATTATTCCCGTTAGGAAACCTTAACTTTTATATAGGTGGAAATATTGCATCAAATATTGAACTTGCAAACAATCCGGATATATATCCTGTTATGAATTTATTCTTCGGTTTTTCAGTATATGAAAAAATTTGGTTGGAATTTTCAGTAACAACCGGGAAAATGCAAAACTTCACTGAAAATAACGGATATTATATTTATAACAGTCTTGATGCTATCAAGTTAACTGGCAATATGAATATATTGATCCCTGTTACAAAAAAAGGTTCTTCAGTTTATTTCGGATCTAAAATAGCCAGTCACGAAAGCAAATTATATCCTTTTACAGAATCAATTAATAGTCAAATCAATAAAATAAATTATAATAGTTTTTCAATATATGGAGGTGTATCATGGAAATTTTAAAAAAATTAAACCGCAGTCTGTTCATTTTCATTCTATGCTTGTTATCTCTTCAATTAGCTTGTTCTCAGGATTTTATCAGCACCAGGGATGCTTTTCAGAACAGTTATATTCAGGAAGCTACAGGGGATTTTGCCGCAGCTGCAAATTCCCTTAAAAGTGTATACGATGAAAAATCATATGAGCTCAACCTCCGGTTAGGTTGGTTAACCTATCTTTCCGGAAATTTTACCGAAGCTATGGCATATTATAATAATGCCGTCTCTTTGAAACCCTTTGCCATTGAATCCAAGTTTGGTATCATCTACCCTGCTTCTGCCATGGGAAACTGGACTTTTGTTATCAATCAATATCAGAAAATACTTGAGATTGCACCAAATAATACTTACGCCCTTCACCGTCTTGGATTGGTTTACTACGGCAGAGAAGATTATGAAAATGCGCTAAAGTACTTTGAAAAGGTCGTTAATTTGTATCCTTTTGATTACAATGCACTTACAATGCTGGGTTGGACATATTTCAAACTGGCAAATTACAGGGAAGCAAAAGTCCTGTTCCAGAAAGCATTACTGAACACTCCCAATGGTACTTCAGCAACAGAGGGTTTAGAATTGCTGAAATAAACACAACATAATATAATTTGTTTCCCGTTAATGTTCCAAAATAATTTATTTTTGCAACAATTATTTATCAATCAGATATCACTATATGGATCAGATTCAAAATACTTCACCTGCCGGTTCTAATCCTTCAGAAACAAAACCAAAAAGAAAAACCTCTGTATTCCTTATTATTATATTGATTATTCTAGCTTGTATCCTGGGGTATCTGAGTTATACCTATGTTGAGCTTAAAAATCAATCTGAAATAGAAAAAGCTGAACTTGAAAGACAAAAAAATAATCTTGAAGAAGAACTTAAAACAATTTATTCAAAATACGATTCTCTGAAATCTGAAAATGATACCATGAATCTCAAGCTTGTTGCTGAACAGCTTCGTATTGAACGGCTCCTCAAAATCAATGCAAACAATGTATACAAAATACGAATGTATGAAAAAGAGCTTGAGACAATCAGAAAAGTGTTAAGAAGTTATGTATACCAAATAGATTCATTAAATCAGGCAAATATTGCATTACGTACCGAAAACATCGAGGTAAAACAGCAATTGCGAAAGGTTGAAAAGGAAAAAGATGACTTGTCACAGGTAAAAGATGAATTAGAAACAAAAGTCGAAAAAGCATCTGTTATAAGTGCTAAAAACATTATCGTTACACCTCTCAATAAAAGAAGCAGGGAGAATAACAGAATAAACAGGATAGAAAAAATCCGAACCTGTTTCACAATTCGTGAGAATCCAATTATTCCGCCTGGTAATAAAACCATATACATGCGTATTACCAGGCCTGACGATGTGATCCTTACTTCAGGAGTAAATTTCTTCGAATATCAGGGAGAACAGATTATCTATACGGCAAGCCGTGAAGTTCAATATGAAAATGTTGATGTTGAACTATGTATCTTCTGGACTAATGATGGTCAGCTTATCCCGGGATCCTATAAGGTAAATTTATATGCCGATGGAAATGAAATCGGAACCACAACTTTTTCTTTGATGTAGATTTTTCCCTTAAGAAAGATATCCAAAATAATCCCAAAATATATTCCAGAGTCAATTCATTATTTATTCATTCCATGAAAAGATCCCGTATGATATGATCTGAAACAAATATTCCTTTTTTTGTGAGATATATCTTATTACCTTTTCTTTTCAAATCTCCTGTTTTAAGAAATTTCCCGGCATATTTCATAAAATGGTGGTAGTAATCTTTCCCATGATTATTTAAAATATACATGAGATCTGTTCCCCATATGGTCCGAAGAGATGTCATTACATAATCATGATACTTTGTATTGTTATTTATCATTTCAGTTTCAAAATATCCTGCTCCTTTATTTACTCCCCTGATATAACTCATATTTTTAGAAATATTCCATTGTCTTTCCCATCCATTAAATGAATGTGCAGATGGTCCAATCCCGATGTATGGCCTCTGGGTCCAGTATCCTGAATTATGAACTGATATGAATCCCTTCCTGGCAAAATTTGATATCTCATAATGAATATATCCCTCTGCTTTCAAAATCCTGACCAGTTCCTTGAACTGTTCAACACTTTCTTCCTCATCCGGTTCTTTAATTCTTCTTTTCATTTTCTTATAATAAAAGGTTGTCCCGGGTTCATAGGTCAGATGGTACGCAGAAACGTGCTCCGGTTTATATTCAACCGTCTTCGCAAGATTTTTTCTCCACTTTACAAGCTTTAATCCCGGAAGTCCATAAATAAGATCAATATTCAGATTATTTATACCTTCTTCCCTGGCTACTATAATACTTTGCTCAGAACGTTCAGAATCATGGACTCTGTTCATTAAATAAAGATCCTCATCAAAAAACGATTGGATACCAATACTTAACCTGTTGACTCCCAACTGTATGATTTCTTTTACATATGCCTTGGTCACATCCTCAGGATTTGCTTCCAGTGTTATTTCCGGATTCTGAGATATCTGAAAATTTTTATATACTGCCTCAAATAATCTGGCAAGCTGAGACTTTTTCAACAATGAAGGAGTTCCCCCTCCCAAATATAACGATCTTATTACCTGATGATCAAGATAATCTTTTCTTATTTCTAACTCTTTTACTAAAGCACTGATCATCTCCTCTATGTGCAAATGGCATATTGTAAAATGAAAATCACAATACGAACAAGCATTCCTGCAAAACGGAATATGTATATAAATACCTGACATTTAAGAAGAGACCTAATATTTCTGCATCAAATTTAATATCTGTATCTTCGCTATAATCTGATAAGTAAAATACCAAGTGAATGTATTTATTCCTTAAAAATTTCTGGAAAACAATTGCCTGGGCCTGTGTAATTATTATATTAAGCTGTATGCCTGAGGATAATATACAATCTCAAAAATGGAAT